>CAMWUU010000039.1 GCA_947177515.1 uncultured Lachnospiraceae bacterium | reverse complement strand
TGCAAAAGCAAAATTGTTATGATCTTTATCTATTGGATGTAGAAATGCCAGAAGTCAATGGGCTTACGTTGGCAGAAAAAATAAGAAGCTTAGACAATCATGCAAGGATCGTTTTTCTTACTGCGCATGAAAATTACGCCCGTCATGGTTATAAAGTAAAAGCTTATGATTACCTGTTGAAAGACTCTTATCAGGAAGAACTTTTTTTGATGTTGGAAAGAGTATGGAAAGAGGACAGAGAAAATCAAGAGGAGTACTATATTATTTCTTCAGACAATAAAGAATGTAAGTTTTATGTGAATGATATTTTGTATTTGGTGAAGGAAAAACAATATACTATTTTTTATTGTAAAGATGGAGTGTTGCATAGAGAAAGGGGAACACTACGAACTATCTTAGGGCGTTTGCCAAAAGATAGGTTTATATTGATTGATAAAGGAACCATCCTGAATTTAAAGTATGTTACCCAGTTTGAAAAATGTGTGATTACATTGGAAAATGGAGAAAGGCTTGCAGTTAGCAGACGTTTGCGAACCGCGGTACAGGAAAAACTGACGGATTATTGGGGAGGATTGTACTGATGGTTTTTTATTACCTATGTGAGTATATCAATACAGCAATAAAGACTTGGGTGGCATTGCAGGTTGTGGATGGAGCTTTTGAAGCCAGACGAAGCAAAAGACAGCTTTTTGTTGGACAGGCAGTAGCCATTACTTTAACAGCAGTGCTTCAGACAGTAAATGAAATCTATATGAATTTACCATTTTCAAACGGTTTGCTATTGCTTATCGTTCTAATTGAATCTTTGATAAGTATATTTCTTTATGAATGTAATTTCCAAAGTGCATTATGTTCCAATCTGTTGATTAATATAAGTTTTGCCTTGATTGATTTTTTTATTTTAACCTGTACATATTTAGGTGCGGATTGGTTTGGAGGGAAAAACGAAATCCTTTTGTCCGCTGGCGTATGGAGGGGATGGTATTTGCTTTTGTGTGCCATTATATTATTACCCGTTGGACGTATACTTAGAAGGTGGCTAATTGAAAAAAAACAAGAAACTTTAAAATATCAAAAAAAAATAATGATTTTAGGGATTTTTCTATTACCTTTTATGGTTTACTTTCAGAAAATTTATTTGCAAGAAACAGTGAGCAGATTGTTTTATCAATGGTGTTTTTTTATTTTGGGATTTATTTTGATGGTTTTGGGATTTTATTTTAGTATTTTATGGCAAAGGGTAGAAGGTGAAAATAGGATGCAAAAAATGGAAATTGCTTTGTTAGAAAGCAATTATCAAGCATTGATCAAAGTGTACGATGAAAAGTCCATTCTTATTCATGATATGAAAAATCATTTGCGAACAATCTTGGGAATGATGAGAGAAGTGAAATTGGATGATTGTGAAGCATATATTGTACAGATTGCTGGGGAAATACAAAAAGGAGAAACTGTGGTTTGGACAAACCATAAAATTTTGGACTTGGTTTTGAATATGAAGTTTCAAGACGCAAGTAAAACACAGATTAAGATTCGGTGTAAATCGGATGATATGGGCGATTTGAATTTGTCTGCTGCAGAGATATGTTCTCTTTTTACAAACCTGCTAGATAATGCTATTGAAGCCAGTGCGAAATGCACGGAAGAGATAGAACGCAGGATGAATATAATATGCCGTAGGTATGGAAGAAAATTGGTTGTTTTGATTTCTAATTTCATGGAAAAAGAGATGGATGGCGAGGGAATGAAATCTTTAAAAACAAGTAAAAAGGAAGAAAAATTACATGGTTTTGGGCTGCGAAGTGTAAAAAGAATCGTACAGGAAAGAGAGGGATATATGAAGTTGAAAATTTCAGGCAAGCTGTTTCAAGTCATATTATATTTGAATGGATTTTCTGACTGATATATATGTTGGTTCTTGTTTTTGGAAACCATTGGAAGTCAAAAATTAACCTTTCACAGCCAAGGCGTTGTCAAGAGTAAGAAAATATGGTATATATATTAAAAACATGAAAAGGAGGTTTATTGTGAGCAAGGAGGAATTAAGAAGAGCAAAACGGGGAAATAGTACAGCGGCGGGAAATGTACAAATGGAGGTAGAACAGATTAAAAAATTGCAAATGAGAAACAGTAACCATGTGAAATCAACAATAACTGTAGGATGTAGTGGAGTTTTAACCTTGTTTTGTTGCCCATAAAAGAAGTAGATAAATATTTGGCGATTGCTTGGAGTAAGAAAATTTTCTTACTCCTTTTTTACAAAGGGAGGATAAAAATTGATACTAAAAAAAGAAATAGAAGAACATTATTGGAAACTGGAAAGAAAGTATGATATAGCAGATCAGGGGGACTATAGCCTGTTTTATGAACATTTGAAAGTGATTTTTTTTGAAGTAATTAAAAAGGAATGTGGTAGTGTAATTCCAGAGTTTACAAAAAATTTTGTTCAGGCTTTTCTTGGATATTTAAAGAGAATTACCTTGCGTACTTTAATTTTTGAGATGGAACTTTGCGAGGAGTGCGGAGAACTCCAAGGAAAAGACGAAAGAGATAAATATTGTTATTTTGCAAATTGCTTTCTCGGCGATTCTTCTTATTTAAAGGAAATTTACAATGAATATCCTATTATGTACCAGGATATAATGTCTTTTTTGACTTTATCCGCGCAAAATATCTGTGAAGTAATAGGACGTTTTGAATCAGATATAGAAGAAATCAATTTTCGCTTTTTTCAAAACAACCCCTGTCACAAAATACAAAAGATTGATTGCGGTGCATCAGACATGCATAATCAGGGGAAAACGGTGTTGATATTAGAATTGGATAACGAAGAGAAAATTGTTTATAAACCAAGAAATCTTACCATCGATCAGGTGTATAAAGAGTTTCTCCAATGGATCTGCGAAAAATTGGGTATTGTTTATTGGTGGAATTCTGTCTGGGATAGGGGTGAATATGGTTGGTGTAGTTGGGTATCCGTTTTACCCTGTATTTCTTACGATGAATTAGAACGGTATTATGAGAGAAATGGTATTCTTTTGGGTATCAGTTACCTATTAGGTTCGGAGGATATGCATTATGAGAATTTGATTGCGCATGGGGAATATCCAGTTTTGATTGATTTGGAATTAGCAGTTGGAAGCAGGAGAACGGAAAGCTTGGAAGAGGAAAAAAGGGTTTTTATGGAATCCGTGCTGCAAACGGGCTTACTTCCAATGTATGTGTGGGATAAAGAAGGGGAAGGAGTGAATATCGGGGCAATCAATGGGGGTGGCGGTCAGTTTGTATCAATGGATTTTCCTGTAGTTGTAAATCCGGGTACGATATGGATGCATGTAGAATATCAAAGACCATATCTGAAAGAAGGAAAAAATCGCGCAACTTTAAATGGGGAGTTTATACAGCCGGGCAAATTCCGAAAGGAAATTATTTTGGGGTTTGAAAAGCTTTATCAATTTCTTATTCAAAACAAAGAACAGGTATTAGAAAGGATAAAAATATTTGAAAAAGTGAATGTTCGCTATGTGGCACGGCAGACACAGGAATACTTTTTATTACTGATGTCAATGTACCATCCAGATTATTTAATGAATGAAAAAAAGAGAGAAACCTTATTAGAAGAACTAATTTACCAAAATAATCAATGTAAAATTAAAAAAATACAATGGGTTCAGATGCAGGAAGGTGAGGAATTAAAGAGAGGGGATATCCCTTATTTTTGGTATGAAGCAAATAAAACCGACTTACATAGTGCAACAGGGAATATTTATAAGAATTATTTTTTAAAGTCATCCATGCAGTGTATGAAAGAGCGTTTTTTTCGGATGAGTCAACAAAATATGGAATATCAGAAAAAGTTAATCCAAATTGTGACTTCTACAAATAGTACGGGGCAAAAAGCGGAGGTGTATCAAGAAAATAAATTACGGGGATATGATGTGTTATTAAAGATAAAAGGAACATTAAAAGGTGGAAAGATAAATAGAGAGCGAAGGCAGGCAGAGATTTGTATTGCAGAAAATATCGGAGAAATCTTATTGAAAGAAGCCCATTGGTCTGATGATAAGAAGTCCGTGGGATGGATTAACATTATGATGGCAAATCACAGGGGCAGGGGTGTATAATCCGACCGATGGAGTTGTACTTGTACGATGGAATAGCGGGTATTGCTGTTTTCATGCAGGGATTAGCGAAAGAAACCCAAAAGAAATGTTATCAAGAGATGGCAAATATTCTGACAGGGAAACTGTTTTTGCATACGGATTCAAAAGTAAAAGGGATTCAAGAAAAGATGCCAACGGGGGCATTTTATGGGGAGGCATCCATTGCATTTGCTTATATGCTGTTGTACCTGACAAATAAAGATTATAAATTTTTGGA
Organism: uncultured Lachnospiraceae bacterium; assembly: GCA_947177515.1. Lineage (GTDB taxonomy): Bacteria > Bacillota > Clostridia > Lachnospirales > Lachnospiraceae > RGIG4057. The sequence goes on along the minus strand of CAMWUU010000039.1, from coordinate 10,223 downwards.
ATATACAAAATTGCAATGTGAGATTGTGAGCAAATTGTTTATGGAAGATAAAGACTATGATGTGGTTGGAGGGAATGCAGGAGCAATTTTAGTTTTGCTTTGTGCATACAAATTGACAGGTGATAAGCAGTATGTGGAATGGGCAAGGGGGGCAGGGGACATTTTGCTTTCGTCTGCAACAAGGTACGATTGGGGGATGGGATGGATAAACCCTGTAACTGGGATAGCCCTTACAGGATTTGCTCATGGAGCAAGTGGAATTATGCTGGCATTTGCTAAACTTGGATTTATTACAGGAGATGAGAAGTATACAAAGGCAGCGTACCAAGCATTTTTATATGACGAGCATTTTTTTGACGAGAATTTACAAGATTGGATGGATTTACGAGAAAGAAAAGAGCAAGAAAATATAGATTCAAATAATAAAAAAGATTTAGGAGAAAAAGGACATGGTATGGCATGGTGTCATGGGTGGGGTGGTATTTTAATGGCACGGTATCTTACAATGGATTATGTTACAGGAGAATTTCGTGAGTGGTTGGAAAAATCAATAAGAAATTTTACAAAAAATAAAAGGAAAAGTGAAAAGTTGTATCGAAGTGAGAATCTTTGTTTGTGCCATGGTAACTTTGGGAATATTGTGTTGTATTTTATGAATTGTATGGAGGAGTATGGAGGGCAATTAAAAGAGAAAATGTTGGAAGAAGTCGGTAGATTCACGAAGGAAAACGATATTAAGATAAACTTGCATGAGCGAAACAATTACGGTCTAATGGGAGGTATTACAGGAATTGGAATTTATTTTCTTTTAGGATTTGAAGAAACAAAAAAGATATTAAGTATAGATATTTAGATTGGTTCAAGTAAAATCTGTCATGATTAGATACCATTTACAGCCATTTACCAACCAATGGAAGCCAAGCTATTGCAAATTATTCTTAAAGGCTTATAATGTAATTACTTAGCAAATAGTTAAGTCATTTGGCGTTCAAATCTCTTTCTTGATCGCCTTGAAACATTCATAATTTCTCGGAATCTCAATGAATGAGATGCCGCCTGAAAATGACAATGGAATCCGTCTGAGAAAGATCGAGATATCAGAACTATACGATATACAAATATGTGTTTTCAGAAAGAATAAAGGAATCAGAATAAAACTTAAGGAAATCGGATACGAAAGTATTCTGATCAGAGGTCAGGATTTGTAGGTAACGAAAAATCGCCTCCAGTTGGTTGACAAAATTATAAACAACTGACTTTCACCACAATTTTAGGCGGTCTGCCGAGGTTTTTACAAAAAAGTAGTGATTTTTGAAATAGGGGTATGAAATCCTTACAAAAGAAGAACTTAAGATTCTGAGAAGTTATAACTATTTGAAAGGAGGGTTGCTTGTGAATTAAACCAAAACTAAATAGTTTCTATCGATTATCATCCAAAAACATTTTTAAGGAAGGATTTTTAAGAAAAGATGCAAAGGAATTATACCTCCTCTTAATGGAATTGGAAGAAAAAGATAGAGCATTTGAAAAGGTGGATAAGAATTTTTGAAAGGTAACTAAGAGTTTTGTTTCAAGAAAGGGCGCACTGTTGGAATACGGTGCAGGGTTAAGAATATGGTACACAAAAAAATAATAGCGTTTTTAGCCGCAGTATTGGTGGCTTCTGGAGGAATTTCACCAGTTATGGCACAAGATTCTGCTATTGGGATTGAAACAGGTGAGCCAGAATCATTACATTTGATAGCGGAAACTGAATTTCCGGTAAAGGTATCAGATAATTATGAGGATGTTCTAGGTTATGCGAAACAGGATTACAACATGACTTTCTGTGAAAAAGAAGCAGAAGAAGTAACGAATATAGCGAACCAGCAAGAACAGGTGGAAAGTTATGATATTTGTGCTTTGATTGTTTCAGAAAGCAATGTGATTCTTCGGAAAAATGGATGTTTTACTTTTGTTGATATCGTTGGAGAATTGCAAACAGGTGGTTATGTGAATTTGTCTGATTGGGCAGAATATAAAGTGGAAGATCCTTCTATTGCAACTTGCAGTCTTGGACGAATTTATGGAGTGAATGTGGGAACAACAAAGGTTACTGCCATTTATGCTAATTATGAAGTGAGTTTTCAAGTAACGATTCAGGAGTTCATGGATTATGAGGCAATGATGCAGGAAATGATTCAAGGAAATGGTGTGGAAGCGTATTCATTTACAGTTAGCGAAATGAATACTATAATGAACCGTGCAAATGGAATAGCTCATTTCAAATGGAAACCAGCAAAGCAATTTCGCTTAAATGACGGGAGTGATGTAGAGAAAGATACACCTTTGGAAGGACTCCCATATTCACAGAATGAGAGATGTACTGTGGAAGAATTCTCATATCATCTAAGATATTCAGAGGATTTTTATGATTTGCATGAAAATAAAAGATATAAGCAACCGTCTACGTATTGGGCAACATATGGGATTGATTGTTCGGGATTTCTTTGTGTTTCATGGAATGTATCAATGGAAAATAATACAGAAACATATTGGAATGCTATAAAAAATACGAAAACAGAAAGGTATGAAAAGGTTGGTACATATTCTGTAAAACAGCAAGCTACGTCGACGGGAGCAGTTGATCAATCCGAATTGAAAGAGGCATATATGTTATTGATGCCAGGGGATGCTGTGGTCACAAGATATGAGAGAATGAATAGCAACGGTACTAGTGTAGTTACAGTAGGGCATGCGAGGTTGGTAACAGGAGTTAATAAGAAAAACAAAGAAGTGTATATGTTAGAAGCACGCAATAATTTTCCAGAGGTTATATGTGTAAGTTTTGATGATTTGGCATCAGAATATTATTGTCCTTTTGCAATAACTTCTAGTTATTATAATACAAAATAATATTATTAAGCAAGTCATGGTAGAGAGCAACTAGAGTTGTTTTTTAACGTATCTTGGTGATAATAATAATCAGTTCCTTTTGATAAATTGGTTTGGCAACTGAATGATATCATAAGGAGCTGATTGTTATTATAAATCTTGAGTGATAAGGGGCTTGTCATGTTTCACAAAGCGGTATAAATAGTAAATGTATGAAGTTTTGCATATATCTATTTTATAAGCGGAGGTATGGAAGATTGGAAAAATATTTAGGGAGTTTAATTTTATTTATTATTTTATTCTTGAATGGGTGTAGGAATAATATATCTGAATCCCAGCTCAATCTTTCCCAGCTTTTTGTTGAAGATGATTTGAAGGAAACCGAAGAAACCTTTGCACAAAAAGGAGGTGTCTTGATCCCATGGGGCGACAGCATATCTGTGGACTTGGATGGTGACGGGAAGAAGGAAACCGTTTCCATGCGGTTAAGCATTGATTCTGTGCGATCCAACCAAGACTGGCGTGATGCGTTACCTGTCCTGACAGTGGAGGAGGCTGTTTTTGGTGAAGAGGATTTTTATCAGATATGTTACTCGGGAAGAGAGATTTTGGATTTTTATGGATTAGGATGGTGTGTTTTGGATATTGATGTTTCCGATCCATATGTGGAGATTGCGGTAGAATATTATGAAGGACGGGATCACAAAACATGTTTCCTGCGGTACGGGCAGGGCGAGTTTGCGTATCTTGGGAGTATTGAAACAAATATTTGTAGACCAATCTGGGTGGGATCGGAGTGGAGAAATCCTAAGAACCCTGATTGGGAAGCGGCTCAGACAATCATATTAAATTCAGATCCTTGTTTGAGGATGGATGGAATTTTAGGGGATGGATTGATCCATCTTGCTGCCTACCATGATATTTTAGAACAGTTTGAAGATGGGGAAATGACATGGTGTTTGGAAAATTCTAGCACTCTCTACGCAAAACTTATCCTTGCCCCAGAGTATCTGGATTATGGCGAGCCTGTAAAAAATATGATTATTTCAGAAAAGTTATTGAAACAAGATACCATTTTCTACAAGGAGAAAGGTGGGGGAAATGGAGAAATCATAGAACTTCCCGCGGGGACAAAAATCTGGTTTCGCCACTATTACCCAAAAGACCGTTGGATGGAAATCATTTATGATGAAGGAGCAGGTTATGAAGAAGGGGGATTGAATGCATGGTTTCAGGTTGTGGAAGAAATGGGGGAAAAGATTGAGAATCCACGTGGTACAATCTTGCTCCCAGAGGGGGAGATGTCACCGGAAGAGTGTTTTCGTGGATTGATTTGGGGTGGTTGACCTTGGAAACATCCTCTTGCAAATTATAACATCCTTGATCATACCATAACAAACGCATGAGTGAAAAATTATTTATCTTTTGTTATTTGCAGATTGCTTCAGAAGCAAAAAGCAAAAAAACATACAAGAAAAACTAGTATATTATGCGGTAATATAATAAAAGATATTCACAGAATGGCGTGGAAGAAAAAATCAAGTTTGGCAGTCACATGTATCATGTGGCTGCCTTTTTTTGTTTTATGTGGTATTTTTCGATGCCGTAGTCCTCCGCTTCGGGTTTGAAGCTGAAAACTTTAAACTCGGAGGTAAGGACGTTGAAAAATTTTAGAGAGAGTGATTATGCCCTGAACAAGTACAGTCAGGGCATTGTTTATAAATTTGCGGACAGCATTGTGGAAGTGACGCTTAAGGATTACCTACGGGATAACCCAAATGGAACAGAAGCGGACTTTGCCAAGCTGAAAGCATGGTCGGACAGGGTATACCATGAGCAGGCAGTACAGGAACAGCGAATATGTAGGCGGAATGTAAGTATTGACCAAGTACCAGAGGCGGAACTTGCTGTTGTACCAGATTTTGGTCAGAACCTGATAGGAGAACCAGATGAGGGAAAGAAAGCTCTAAATGTCGCCAATAAGCTTTTACATAGCGGAATACTTACCAAGGTACAGCAAAGAAGGTTCGTATTGCATTATTTCAAGGGGCTTTCCACAAGGCAGATTGCAATGTTGGAAGGAGTACGTCAACAAACCGTATGGGAAAGCCTGATGTGGGCAGAAAAAAACTAAGGAAACTTTTTGCAGCAGAGAAATCAGATAGGTAAAAAAGAAGGTCGGAGGCGGTAAAAGCTTCCGACCTTTCCAATGTAATTTTTCCTGACAAATTGTCTGATACAAAAGAGTAATTCTAAATCGGTTTGGGCATCTTAAAAAGGTTTATAGAAAGAAAGAACAAGAAAAGACTCCGCATCCTTTTTCTTGACCTGATTCTTATAATTTCTCCAGCAGATGCCTTTCCAAAGCGTCCATACTTGCTTTATCATAGCTGCGTTGTGGAAAAAAGTTGAATGCATTTATATTACGCTTAGGCTTTTTCTGATCTTCCATAATCCATTTGCGGATGGTTTTTGGGTTACAGCAATGGTATTCTGATGTCCGGCGGATATATTCTTCCGTTATTTCCGACCCAAATTCTTGGATCAGTTCTTGTTTTTCTTTGCGTGTTATAGCGCACTTAGAGATATAATTATATATCTCATTATCTTTTAAGGTTTCTTCCCTTGAATAATCCTGTTTTTTATCGGAATAACTGGGATTTTTTTCGGAATAACCTGTTTTTTTCATGGAAAAACCAGGATTTTTCTTGGAATAATTTGAAGTTTTTTCTGGAATAAAACCAGGTTTTTCTAAGAATAACTCAGGATTTTCCCTCGAACAATTAGGGTAATTCGGGGAAATTGTGTGAGTTATTTTTAAAAACGGTTCGGTTTCACGCTCATCCAGAAGCCAGAAACATTCGATTAGAATTGTATTTTTTTTTGCGCGTTCTTTTACTGCCTTTTGGAATTGTAATTGTACCAGGCGGGAGGTTAAAACTTTATTGGACTTAAAGAATCCCATATCAAATAGGGATTCTTTAAGGAAAAATCCCAAAATTGACATAGCCTGTTCTTGATTCAATTCTAAATCAAAAAAAACATTACGGAAAAAAGTGGTATCAATTTGCAAATAATACCCGTTTTTAAAAATATTGCAGAGCAGGTACAAGTAGAAAGAAATTCCGTCCGCCCCGTATTGGTCTTGGATCATATGGATTTCTTTTGCTGAAAATAAATTTACGTCCATTGGAAAAAAATCCAGTCCCTGTTTTCTTGGTCTTGCCATTTTATTTTCTCCTTAATATGCTTCAATGAAAATTGGATGGGAATGGGAATCATCCCCATCCAAAAGTATGTTGGATTAAGAAAATTCTCTTCTTTTTTAGTAAAAGAACTTGTTTTTATAGGAGTTTAAACTCCTGCTAAAATGCTGCGAAGTGACATTGAGATTGTAAGCAAGTAGTAAAGCTGATTGTGCATGTCCGTTTAACGAACCAGTTGCCCTTCATTAACGTTCTCTGGGCTGAAAATTATTTTACTAATGTCAGAAAGATAATTCTTGACCTTTTCAATTTGATCCAAAACGCCAAGGATTGCCCATGAATCGGTTTCCGCATCCTTGCGTTCGCTGAGCATTATCAATGTGGCATAAGAAATCTCAACTGCACGGTTGATCTCATCAAAATCTGGTGCAAATGCTTCTGCTTTATCCATATTAAATCCTCCTTCTATGATGTTATGGATAGTTGCCATTTGTAAATACTGTAGTGGAGGTCAGAAAATAGAAACTGTATATCTTCTCCTTACTTTTTAAGATCCATTGTAGGTATACAACTTCTATACACAAAAAAGTACCTCCTGAGATTATTTTGGGGTTGCCAAACAGAGGTACGCAGTGCTATAATATTTACGTACCGTTTTTGGACGGGGCATGGGGCAATCATTTCACTTTCCACGGTGCGGTTGCCCCTATTTAATTGTCACCGATTTCTTCGTCAATCTTTTCTTCAAGCCATGAAGTTTTGCTTCGATTTTCTGCCTTGAGTTTCTGTTCAAGTCTTTCTGCTTTTTTCCCATCAATCAAAGCACTGAATGTCTTTTTCCCTTCACGCCTTTTTTTCATGTAATCGGCTCGACTTTTCTCCGCGATCTTGATCACCTCCTATTGTATCGCGTTACGATTAGTATAAAACATAGCGCGTTACTTGTCAACCATTTTTTGCTATCTTTACTATTTTTTCTGAACCGTCTTTCTGTTAAAAAAATAAAATTTTAAAAAATGACCTGTCACCTGCCTGTTTTTTTAACATTAAGTGAAGGGCTTTTTTCCAAACAACCCTTTCACCTGTACATTGACAACTTCATATTGGTGTGACAGATACATTTGTGACAGACCGGGAAACCGGAAGCGACAAGCCGGAACGCGCCAAGAAGCTATACGGCAGGTTGTCTGCTGGCAGGACAAGATCAATCGGGCAAAAAAAGAAAATTAGCGATTATATGATTGTCCATGCCAAAACAGGCGACTTTGCCCTATACGCCAAGCGATTACGTTTGCGGCGGTAACGTCCTGTGGTGGGGCGGATTGCGATGATCCCTGTCCAAAATCATGATACTTCTGCCCCAAAAGGGTAGCCCTGAGAAAAGGGAGAATGCATCACCCCTGTTTGAGATAGAATGGGGGCGGCTTTTATGGTGTCCAGAAAGCGATACTCTGTTTAATAACCGATGGAACGTCTGTCACACCTTTTTTAGTTATAAAAACACTACCATGAGAGAATATAGATATAGTTTATTATCTTTTTGTGATAAAGACGTTCTTTGGGTGAGTTGTGTAAAAGCCTTGCTTCTAGGATAAATAAGAATAAACGAATCATTAGAAGGTTCTTATTGGACGGCTTTTATGTGGCAAACCTTGAATTCAGACAAATCTATATTTCTATCGGAGCGATAGAAGCCATGTGGCAGAATGGAGATTTTGCTTTCTGCCATATTTTTGTATCACTCCGATGGGTGACAAAGGAGGCTAAAATTTTGTATCATTTTGATTATCGTATGGCAGACATAAACCACCGAATTTTTGAAGCGGGATTATTTTTGCCCAATGAAAAGATAGTTCTGACCATCCATGGATTTGTACTATTGGAGCATTTCACAGGGAAGAAATATAATTACCGCATCGTTGATCTAGCTGAATTAAAAGCGAAGAAACTTTTTTCTAGGGGAACACCTTTAACGGAACGCGGCTACCAGCGGGCAATGGAGAAGATGCAGGGGGCGGGGAAATCACAAAATGGCAGGGATAGCAGTGCATATCATTTCCTGACCCATATTTTCTGCGATATCCTGCCATTACATGGATTTGCCCTGCGGGAAAACCAACTTGCCCTTTCCCTTGCCATGTTAAAAGCAATGGAAAAACAAAAAATTGCGTTATGTGAAGCGGAGGTTGGGACAGGCAAGACCCTTGCGTATCTCTTGGCAGCAACCATATACCGCCTTTTTTATGCGGATAAACAGACTGTGGTGATTTCGACTTCTACCATTACATTACAAAAGGCATTGACCGAGGAGTATATCCCACAGCTTTCCAGTATTTTGATGCAGCACCGGATCATTGATCGCCCGCTTACCTTTGTGATCCGAAAAGGAAAAAGCCATTATGCCTGTGATTTGCGGGTAAAGACTTATCTTGCAGCACTCCAGCGCAATAACCGGATAGAAGATCAAGACTTAATACAACTTCTGACAGCACTTTTTTGCGGGGCTTGCCCGCTTGACTTGGATGGGCTACCGCTGATAGCCTATGTAAAAGGCTGCATCCAGGTGGAGAGGTGTCAACAGGGCTGTCCACTTGTTGATGTGTGCCGCTACCGTGCTTTGCTGAACGAGGTAGGGAGGAAAGAAATTGACTTTCAGATTGTGAACCATAACCTTGTGATGGCGGATATTTTGAGTAAGAAGGGTGGCAGAAACCGTCTGCTCCCAGAACACAAAGTACTGATCTTTGATGAAGCACACAAGCTTGTAGACGTTTCACGACAGATGTACGGGATTTCTTTTACCAGTATGGAACTAGAGCGGTTGGAAGTAAGTATCCGCCGTGCCGTGGGCAAGTGTATGGAGAAAAAGCGGATAATGTTACAATGTGGGGAGATGCTGCGGTGGAATACTTTATTTTTTGAAAGACTAAATAGTATGGAAGGGGTAATGTATCATTCCTCCTGCAAAGGAATCGTATTGACCAGGGAATGTATAAAGTTTTTGAAAACGCTGATGGAAACCTTAAATGGGCTATCTGCATTTTTTTATGCCGCAGACCAACAGGGAGTATTATTGAAACAGTGTTCAGGCAGGTTGGAAAGAGCGCGGGGTTCTGTGTTCCGGCGGATTTTTTCACGGATTGGAAAAATATTGGACAAGCTGAATGGGCTGCTCTGTATGGAACAGTCCATTTACTGGCTGGAGCAGATCAGGGAGAAGGGATACCAGCTTTGTTCCCTGCCAAAACAGCTTAATTTCACACTTTATAAGGATATATGGAGTAGAGAAATGCCTTACATATTAACATCCGCTACCCTGTCCGCTGATGGTGACTTTTCCCATTTTATACAACAGATGGGGCTTGATCTTTTAGACAAAGGACGAATCCAAACAACAAGCAAAGCGTCGCCATTTGACTACAAGAACCATGCATTGTTGTATTTGCCGGAGGATATGCCATTCCCAGAGGTAAAGAACCAAGATTACTTGGATGCTGTATGTGGGAAAGTTGTGGCATTGATTCATCAGACGCAGGGGCATACACTGGTATTGTTCACTTCCTATTGGATGATGGGGAGGGTTTATCAGGAACTATTTGGTCAGATCACGGGATATCCGCTTTTTATGATGGGGAAAGGAAGATTGGATGCAATCAGTGAATTTCGGAAAAGCGGGAATGGTGTGTTGTTTGCGAGTGACAGTGCAGGGGAGGGAATTGACCTGGCAGGAGATATCCTTTCTTCCGTAATTATTGTGAAACTCCCATTTCCAGTCCCTGATCCAGTACTGGAGTATGAGAAATCCTTGCACGATGATTTTTACAGCTATCTGTCCAGCACGATTGTGCCAAGCATGTTAATAAAGCTGCGCCAGTGGGTTGGGCGGGGGATACGAAGGGAAACAGATACCTGCGTATTTTCCATTCTCGACAGCCGGGCGGCAGTGCGCTACCGGGAAGAGATTTTGGCTGCGTTGCCAGATATGCCAGTGACGGAACAGTTGGGGGATGTGGGCAGGTTTATCCGGCTGCATAAAGGCGAAGAGTATTTTGGGTTGGAAGGCTGAAAAGATTTGGTGCAACAAGAAATGGATAGCGCATCAAAGGCAACACAGGAGGAAACGATATGGGATTTGATTTATCC
>CAMWUU010000038.1 GCA_947177515.1 uncultured Lachnospiraceae bacterium | reverse complement strand
GTTCCTATATACGGTTAAGTGTGGAGAAAACAAAGAGTGGGGGGATTGCAGATAAAAGAAACCAGTATGGCGGGAAGTACTACCCCTGTGAGGGATGTTTGAAAAAGGATGTGCCGCCCGATACGGTATGGGTTACAAAAACGGGAACCCATTACCATGCGAGCCGTGATTGTGGCAAAATCAAGCGGACAGTGAAAAAAATACTGTTTTCGGAAGCTTTAGCATATCGGCCATGTAGCCGTTGTGCGAAAGGAAAATATTTGGAGTACTAATTGTGTGGAGGGGATATGAAAGAAGGGATTGTCCTGGTTTTACTGGTTGGTTTTGGAATTGTGGATATACGTAAGAAAAGCCTTTCTGTGCCAGTACTTGTGCTGGTGCTTGGTGCGGCGGTTCTCTTCCGCCTGCTTTGGGATGGGGGGATTGTGGCAGGAGGGGCGGGACTGCTTTCTGGTTTTCTTATCTGTGCTGTTGGTAAAATTTCGCGGGGACAGATTGGGATGGGGGATGGGTTTTTATTGGCAGTGACGGGGATGCTACTTGGATTTTGGAAAAATATGGAATTATTTTTGACCGGCTTGTTTTTCTGTGCGGTTTTCTCGGCGGGAATACTGATTTTTTTTAGGAAAGGACGGGGATACCAAGTTCCTTTTGTGCCGTTCCTTGCTGTGGCACAGTTGTTCCGTATCTTGGTTTTACTGTAAGGGGGCGGTGTATGTGTGGTTGGAAAAAGAAAAGAAAACAGGGGAAGAGAAAAAAGGAGCGTTTTTTTGCGTTGGGATGACCAGGAAAGAGGTTTTGGGGTTTAGATGCCGGGTATACAGAAAAAAGGGGGAGGAAATGAAAAGAAGAGCAGTAAAACCCATGGAGGAGAAGGGGAATATTTCCCGGTTACATGGTACAGTCAAAGCAAGTATCACTGTTGAGGCTGTTTTTATCATTCCCATCCTTATGTTTCTATTTCTGATGTTTTTATGGTTTTGTCTTTATCTCCACGACCGGGCAATTGTGGAGGGAGTGATTTTTGAGATGCTAGAAGAGGGGGGTGAATATGTTGTGTATGGTGCACTGCCGGATGATGGCAGGATTGTGGAGGAAAAGGGAAGCAGGGGAAGTTTGCGATACGCCCTTGCTGACCCGTCCTATGAGGAAAGGAGAAAATGGGAAAGATCTTTTGCTAGGAAATTAAAAAGAAAGCTTTTTTTGTATGAAATTTCCGGTTTTTCATGTGATAAAACGGAACGGGGAACGAAATTGAAGGCAGTGTTTCGTTGTGCAAAATTTTTTCCGGTGAAATGGTTTGGACTTTCGGAATTATTTTATATTGAATACGAGCAGGAGCGTCTTTTCCCAGTGAGGGAGGAAATTACAAGGATTGGGAGTGTATTACTTGATATGTATGAAAATTTTATTAATTAATTTTGATTGGGGCATAAGGGTTGTAAATGTTTCACGGGAGGTACGACTTTCACACGGGAGCTTGACTATATGGGTTCATTCTCCTGGGTTGGTGCGATAAAATGTGGAAGGGGCATAAGGGAGGTAAAAGGATTACGGGAGGGTACCCCTTTCACACGGGAGAATGAACCTAGGGGTTCATTCTCCTGGGTAGGGTAGGGGATCTCTTTTCATATGGATGTGAAGTGGCTCTGTGAGGGGAGCAGGATTGTTTGTTTGATAAAATGGAAAAATGGGGAAAGGATGTTGGGGCGATGGAAGGGATTTTGGTGGAAGCGCGAAACGATATGCGCGGGAATTATCTGGTTGCAGTGGGGTGTGAGGAAGGCGGTTACCGTGAGGAGATGCTGAAAAACAGCAGGATACCGGGACTGTTGGCGGTGACGGGGCAGGATTTTGACGGAAGGCATGAACTGTGGTATGAAACGGGCAGTATGCAGCCTTTAAGTGTAAGGTTCCGGCAAAATGCCCCCGGTGCCGATGAGATTACAGATTTGATGAGGCAGGTGGGGAGCCTGGCGGAAAAACTGGAGGAATACCTGCTTGAACCAGAGGAGATTGCCCTGGTGCTATCCTGGATTTTTGAAGGGGAGGACGGACAATATTTCTTTATGTATCTTCCGGGGTATGCAAAAAGTGTAAAAACAGGTGTTTGTGGGCTTTTGGAAGAACTGATGGAATATGTGGATTATGAAAATCACAGGGCAGTTTCGTTTTTGTATTTGCTCCATGCGGGGAGCAGGCAGCAGACCGGAGGTATATTTGCACTGCGCCGCCTTTGTGGGGAAATTTTAAAGGCGGAGCAGGACGAGGTGCAACAGCGTAGGGAAGATGATTTTCTTGCAGAGTTTGGGGAAGGGATGAAAGAGGAAGAAAGAGAGAAGGAAAGAACGGGAGAGAAGGGCAGGATAAGGAAAATTATGGGGGCGAGAGAAGCCTTGGGAAGAAAGCCTGGTGGGAGGAATGGGCAGGGAATAAATAACGGTGGGGAAACAGAAGAGAATGTAAGGATGGGCGGTTATAAAGGAAGGGAAGAGGAGATAAGTGCAGCGGGGAAGGAAGAGAAAACAGGGAAGGTAAAAAGCTTTTTCTTAAAGCTTCGCAGTTATATTAGAAAGGATGGGGAAACAGAAGAGAGAGGTTGTGGGGAATCTATACCAGCATGGGAAGTAAGGGATCTAGGATATGATCCTAGAGCAAAGAGCGGGGAGTACAAAGAGGCGGAAATAACAGAAACAACAGAAACCGTGCTACTTACAGGTAATCCAGAAACCATGCTTCTTGCTGAGGAGTTTTGCAGTTTAAAACCAGAACAGGAGGGGCGTAGTGAGATTCGTCTGGGAGGGTTTCCGTTTTGTATCGGGAAGGAGGAAACCTGCGATTATGTATTAAAGGAACCAGTAATTAGTCGCCGCCATGCAAAAATAATACATGAGGGAACGCAGTATTTTCTTATGGATACAAAATCCTTAAATGGAACCTGGCTGAACGGAAAAAAGCTTGCCGCCAATATAAAGACTGAGGTAAGGGATGGCGACCGAATTGATTTTGCGGATATTTGTTTTATCTTTACTTGCTGTAAATCGTGAAATGGTATATAATATCAGAAAACAGTAAGGAGAAGAACCGGTATGCCGGCAGGGAAAGCGATGAAGAAGAAATATGTAATGGCACTGGATCAGGGCACCACAAGTTCACGCTGTATTTTGTTTACGCGGGCGGGGGAGATTGCGGGTATCGCGCAAAAAGAGTTTCCGCAGCTTTATCCGAAGGCAGGGTATGTGGAGCATAACCCTAAGGATATTTGGTCTTCACAAGTCAGTGTGGCGGTGGAGGCGATGCTTAATGTGGGGATATCAGCGGAGGAAATCGCCGCAATCGGTATCACAAACCAGAGGGAAACAACTATTGTCTGGGATCGTCATACTGGACAGCCAGTGTACAATGCGATTGTGTGGCAGTGCCGCCGCACAGCGCCGATGGTCGACGAACTCAAAAAAGAAGGACTGGAGGAATGGGTCAGGGGCAAAACAGGCTTAGTTCCGGACGCATATTTTTCGGCAACCAAATTAAAATGGATACTTACAAACGTGCCTGGGGCAATGGACTGCGCGCGGGCAGGTGATCTGCTTTTTGGGACTGTGGATACCTGGCTGATCTGGAATCTTACACGCGGGCGGGTGCATGTTACGGATTATACTAATGCTTCACGGACCATGCTCTTTGATATTGAAAAACTTTGTTGGGACGAAGAATTGCTTCGCTATTTTGGCATCCCGGAATGTATGCTCCCCGAAGTAAGGCCTTCTAGTTGTATCTACGGTTTAACGGATGCTTCCATCTTTGGCAGGGAAATTCCCATCGCGGGGGCGGCGGGGGATCAACAGGCAGCACTGTTTGGGCAATGCTGTTTTGAGCCGGGGGAAGCAAAGAATACCTATGGAACGGGTTGTTTTTTGCTGATGAATACCGGAAAGGAACGGATTGTTTCCCAGAATCATCTGTTGACAACGATCGCGGCAGGTTTGGACAAAAAGCCGGATTATGCGCTTGAGGGAAGTATTTTTGTGGCAGGAGCAGCACTCCAGTGGCTGAGGGATGAGCAGGGGCTTATTAAGAATGCTGCCCAGTCGGAGGAGGAGGCGTTAAAGGTTGCCGACACAAATGATGTATATGTCGTCCCAGCATTCACCGGTATCGGCGCGCCTTATTGGAACCCTTATGCACGTGGTACAATTGTTGGGATTACGCGGGGATTTAACCGCAACCATATGGTGCGGGCGACACTGGAGTCAATCGCTTATCAGGTTTACGATGTGCTTGATGCGATGCGGCAGGATTCCGGTATCCGGTTGGAGAGCCTTCGGGTGGACGGGGGAGCGAGCGCAAATAATTTTCTTATGCAGTTCCAGGCGGATCTTCTTGCGGCAACAGTATCCCGTCCAAAATGTATTGAAACAACAGCACTCGGTGCGGCTTATCTGGCAGGGCTGGCTACCGGTTACTGGGACAATACGGAGCAGATCAAAGCGAACTGGTCGCTGGAACGAACATTTGCAAGCCAGATTACGCAGTCTAACCGTGACAGAAAGCTTAAAGGCTGGCACCGTGCCGTGCGCTGTGCGCTCGTCTGGGCAGAGGATCGGGATTGATGGGGAGTGATAGGGAAAAAGTTCCTTTTTTGCGTTCCATAAAAATGGCGGGCGTTGGGAAAAAGGTGTCAGCACTCCTTTTATCGCGGGGCTTGGTATGCAGGAGGAGTAATGTTTGAAAGGGAATTAGAGCAGCTTTTACAGAAAAAGAGTTATCGGCGCTTAGCACTTAACACCCAGGAAATCCGTGTCTATGCTAGGCCGGTGGGAGGACACACTTATGTGGTTATCTATTATCCAGAAGACACAGCGAAAACGATTACGGCACAGGGTCAGGAAAATAATACAAGAAATGTGAAGCGATATTTTTATGATGCCGGCTATATGGGACTTGAGGTATTAAGTCTTGTGGAAACGGGGGAGCCAGCGCGCCTGAGGGCAGCGTTTACAGTGTATGAGAATGTTTGGTTCCTGGATGTGGATGCCAAACGGGTGATAATGTATGAGGGGCAGGAAGATTTTGACAGTCTGCGCAGCGGACTGGAGGATATTCTCTACCAGCCGTTTTCCAATAAGAGGGAGCCAGCGGACGGGCAGCATTTTACTATATCCCCCTGCAATACCTTGCTCGTCACCGCCAATATCCTGATCTTTTTTTTGTGTGAGATTTTTGGCTCCACTTTGGATACAGAATTTCTGCTGGAGCATGGTGCACTTAACTACCAGAGAGTGGTGGTTTTTAAGGAGTATTACCGGCTTTTTTCCTATATGTTCCTGCATGGCGGTATACAACATTTATTTAATAACATGCTTATTTTGTGGTTTTTGGGGGATAATCTGGAAAAGCAGATGGGGCATGTAAAATATTTGTTCCTTTATTTTGCATCAGGAATTCTTGCAGGGTTTGCTTCAATGAGTTATAATGGAAGTATCGGGAGGTTTGTGGTCTGTGTTGGGGCATCTGGGGCGATTTTTGGGGTGAGCGGTGCGCTCGCGTACATTGTTTTGGTAAACCGTGGACATGTGGAAAATCTGAAGGTACGGCAGATGCTTCTGTTTATTGCGTTGAGCCTGTATGGAGGTTTCAGCAGCCAGGGGGTGGATAATGTCGCCCATGTCGGCGGGCTGGTAGCAGGTGTGTTCCTGGCATTGCTGCTTTACCGCAAAAAAATAGCCGGGAGCAGACCTACGGCAGAAAAGAGGTTAGATTGAAGGTAAATTTATATTATGGAGGAAGAGGGTTGATTGAAGACCCGACAATCTATGTAATGAACCGGATCACTTCCGTTTTGGAAGAACTGCGTGTCCAGGTAGAAAGATTTAATTTGTATGAACAAAAAAGTAATATAACTGTATTACCCAATACGCTGAAGGAAGCCGATGGGATTATCCTAGCCGTGAATCTTGAGTGGCTTGGGATTGGTGGGTACATGCATGAATTTTTGGATTCATGCTGGCTTTATGCAAATAAGGATAAAATACGCAGCACATATATGATGCCTGTGGTGGTGGCTACAACATATGGGGAGCGGGATGCGGAAAATATGCTGGTAAAGGCATGGGAACTGATGGGAGGGCTTTCAGCGGAGGGCATCCGGGTTTTTGTGGAGAATCAGGCAGAGTTTGAAACAAGCATGCCGTACCGGGCAATTATAGAGAAAAAATCAGAAGCATTTTATCGCATTATCAACCAAAAAGGAAGGATACTGCCAAGTAGCAATTATGTGGTAAAAGAGAGCATCCATGTTAGCCAGCCACTGGATTTGACCCCGCAGGAGAGTGAACAGCTCTCAAAGTATGTATCAGATGATGCCAGGGTTCAGAAGCAGAAAAAGGATATTGAAGAGTTAGCGGTACTTTTTAAGGGTATGCTTGGGAGCGAAGGTGGTGAGGAGCGCTATGAGTTTGAGAAGAATTTCCGCGAAAATTTTAAACCACAGGGAAAAGATTTCCATGCAATTTATTCCGTATATTTTACGGATGTAGAGAAAACACTGATTATTGAGATTTCGGGGGAAAGCCTGCGGTGCTATTACGGGGAGAAGAAGGAAAATGAGGTGGATATGGCAGCAAAGACCACGCGGGAGGTAATGAATCGGATTGTAAATGGCAGGACAACATTCCAGGGAGCTTTCATGTCCGGGGAACTAACTTGCAAAGGCGATTTCCGGACGCTGCGCACCTTTGATAATTTTTTTACTTTCAATATTCTTTCTTAGATAGCAGTCTGTGACAATATCATTTTGGCAGTAACGGGGTGGAAAATCGGTTGTGTGCCTGTGATTTGTTGGTGTTTTTCAAATGGAAAGAAGATAAAATACAAAAAAGGAGTTGCCGTCGTGTTTCGGATTTGGGCGAAATTATGGAAGGGGAACCGCATGTTGCGGGATATGGTAGTGTGCAACAGTGATGTGCAGATGACGCGTACTCATAAAATATTTGCGGCACTGGATGAGATATGTATGGAATTTGATCTCTCAAAGCCAATCTGGCTTGACTCCACGGTTGCAGATTTTAAAAAGCATGACAGGACGAGGTTTACACAGGATAATTTTATTGATAAAATAGAGTTTGATTTCCTTGAAATTCATGTGATTGAGGAAGATTGACCCGCTTGGGGTTTTGTACAAAATGTCACAGGAAAGCGAAAGCTTGCTGTAACTGATTCTGGCGGAAGGAGGGATGCGGTATGAAAAAGCTTGCAAAAGGCAAGGTTTCAGGAACAGTGCTGCTTGGGGTTTTGTTTTTTGCCGCAGGTTGTGGCAGCAAGGAGGAAGACAGCTTGCCTAACTACGTTGTGAATAAGGTTCAGACTGGGACGACGGCAGGAAGTGCACAGGAGGCAGCAGGACTGCCGGCCGGGGAAGTAAGCAACGTGCCAACGGGGGGGCTTAGTATTATACAGGAGGATATCACAGGAGCGAATGGGAAGAAAACGCAAGATTCTGACTCTGCGGCAGGGAAAGAAAAAGGGAGCGGCCAAAAAGCGGGGAATGCTATGCCAGGACAGGAGGATGGGATAGGAAGACCAAAAAATCCGGGGGAGTCAAAAGAAAACCAAGATAATAAAAAAACAGATCTGGAATCTTCTGATAATCCTGATAAAGAGGTGGATTCAGGCCAGAAACCAGCGGTTTCCGGAAACGGGGATTCTGGGATAAAGCCAGGGCAGGAATCCGCCGATGAAAATAGGACAGAAACCGACGACTTGTTAGATGGAGAGGAAGGGGAACTGTATGTGACCGGGGTGGCTGATAGCTTGGGTGGGGAAAAAGAAGAGCCAGGTATAGTGCAGGATGCCTCTGTGGTGACATTAGCGGATGGACTGGCGCTCCTTCCGGCGGGGACGGTGGTGGATCTTGCCCCTTTTACGGAAGAACAAGTGAAAGCATGTTTTACGTTTGAGGAGATAACAGATTCCGTTTTTTTAAGGATGCAGGGATATTCTTACGGCGAGGATGCAACCATTGACAGGGAGGAACTGAACTATGTCAGGGTTCTGCATTACGGTTTTAACGGGGAGATCCGCATTGGTGAGATGGTTGTAAACCGCACCATAGCACAGGAAATAAGGGATATATTTCTGGAACTTTTTGATTTGCAGTACCCGATCGAGAAAATGATGTTAGTTGATACATACGGCGGGGATGATGAAGCCTCCATGGAGGATAATAATACATCCGCTTTTAATTTCCGGCGGGTGGAGGGAAGTACTTCGCTCTCAAGGCACGCATATGGGCTTGCAGTTGACATCAATCCGTTGTATAATCCATATATTCCGGAAAGGGAGGGAGTTGCAAAAGTACTCCCGGAAAATGCATTGCCTTATGTTGACCGGGACGCGGAGTGCGATTATTATATTAAGCATGGGGATCCGTGTTATGAGGCGTTTGTCAGCCGGGGTTTTGAGTGGGGCGGCGACTGGGAGGCAGGTAAGGATTACCAGCATTTTTCCAAAGCGCCAAAATAGGATTACTTATTGACTAGGATATGCAAAAAAGGAGCGCGGCACCATGTCATATACAGCTTTGTACAGAAAATTCCGTCCGGATAATTTTAATGATGTCAAAGGGCAGGATGCCATCGTTACGACTCTGCGCAATCAGGTAAAATCCGGTAAAACGGGGCATGCATACCTGTTTTGCGGGACGCGGGGTACTGGCAAGACAAGTGTGGCAAAAATACTTGCGAAAGCAGTGAACTGCATATCTCCGGAAGATGGGAGTCCATGCAATAAATGTTCGGTTTGCAGGGCAGTCAATACGGGGAATTCCATGAATGTGATTGAGATTGATGCGGCTTCCAACAATGGTGTGGAAAATGTCCGTGAGATCGTAGACGAGGTGAAATACTCCCCGACGGAAGGAAAGTATAAAGTATATATTATTGATGAGGTGCATATGCTTTCCGCCGGGGCATTTAATGCATTGTTAAAGACGTTGGAGGAGCCGCCGAGTTATGTCATATTTATATTGGCAACTACTGAGGTACAAAAAATCCCTATTACAATATTGTCACGCTGTCAACGCTATGATTTTAAGAGGATTACCGTGGACTGCATTGCGGATAGGCTTTCGGAGCTGATGGAGCGGGAGGGGCTTTTTGCGGAGGAGAAAGCACTGCGCTATATTGCGAGGATGGCGGACGGCGCGCTGCGGGATGCGTTAAGTCTTCTTGACCAGTGTATCGCATTCTACCCGGATGGAACACTTGGCTATGAGGAAGTTTTAGAAGTACTTGGGAGTGTGGATGTCGAGGTTTTTGCGAGGCTTTTGCGCCATATCTGTGGCGGGGATGTTCCTGCCTGTATTTCCCTGCTTGATGAGGTGATGATCGCGGGCAGGGAACTTGTGCAGTTTGCAGTGGATTTTACCTGGTATTTGAGGAACCTGCTCCTGCTTAAAGTTTCCGGGGAGATGGAGGGAATCCTTGAGGTTTCCGCAGACCAGATGGCACTATTAAAGCATGAATCGGCAGTAGCGGAAGGGGAAACATTAATGCGCTACATCCGAATTTTTTCTGAGTTGTCGAACCAGATGAAATATGCAGCACAAAAGCGTATCCTGTTTGAAGTGGCGCTGATCAAGCTTTGCAGGCCAGCGATGGAAACCGATTATAATTCCCTTATTGACCGGATCAGGCTGCTTGAAAAACGCCTTGAAAGCGGTGAGTTTGTGGAGAGAAAAACCGCCCAGCCGGAAAAAGAACTAAAGCCTGTGCCAGTGGAAGCTGTGCTAAAGGTAAAAGAAACCGCAGGAGCAAAGGATTTACAGGATATTGTTTCTAACTGGGGGGAGATTCTAAAAAGGCTTTCGCCGCTTGTCCGCACAGCGCTGATTGCGGCGAGGCCTTCACCGGGAGGGGATAACCTGCTTTTGCTTGTGTTTGTCCATGAACTTGACAGAAAACTTGTTGAGGAGCGGCTGGATGAGGTTAAGGCGGCGGTGCAGTCCGTGTCCGGCAGGGCGGTGGAGGTGCGGACGGTGAATGACCAGACAGAAGAGAAGGATCGCAGGGGATATCCTGACTTGGAAAAAATTGTAAAAAATATCCCGATTGAATATGTGGATGAATAAGAGGAAGGAGATAAGTAAAATGGCAAAGCGTGGAGGATTTCCGGGGGGTGCTATACCGGGCAATATGAATAACCTGATGAAGCAGGCACAGAAGATGCAAAAACAGATGGAAGAAAAGACAAAGGAGATGGAGGAGAAGGTCTGGGAGGCAAGTGCGGGGGGAGGTGCGGTCACAGTTCGGGTATCCGGTAAAAAGGAAGTTGTGGAAGTGAAGCTTGCCCCGGAAGTTGTTGATCCGGACGATATCGAGATGTTGCAGGATCTTATTATGGCAGCAACCAATGAGGCGTGGCGCAAGATGGAGGAGGAATCGGCGCAGATGATGAATTCGATTGCCGGTGGACTCGGAAATTTTGGCGGGTTGTTCTAAAGCGGGGGAAACGTGGATTATTACAGTAGTCAAATCAGTAATCTGATTGCAGAACTGGCAAGGTTGCCGGGAATTGGTGCAAAAACAGCACAGCGCCTGGCGTTCCATATTATCAATATGCCTAGGGAACAGGTTGAAAAACTCTCCCAGGCGATGTTGTCGGCGCGGAACAATATACATTATTGTAAGGTGTGCTGCACATTGACGGACGGGGATATCTGCCCGATCTGTGCGAGTGCAAAGCGCAACCAGAAAACCATTATGGTTGTGGAAAATGCGAGGGATCTGGCCGCTTATGAAAAAACGGGAAAATACGAGGGCGTTTATCATGTGCTGCATGGGGCGATTTCGCCGATGCTTGGTATTGGACCTGCCGATATCCGTTTAAAGGAGTTGTTGATGCGCCTTCAGGGTGAGGTGGAGGAAGTTATTATCGCAACAAACTCAAGTCTTGAGGGGGAAGCGACGGCAATGTATATCAGCAAGCTTGTGAAACCGACCGGTATCAAGGTAACGCGGATTGCAAGCGGTGTCCCGGTGGGCGGGGATCTGGAGTATATTGATGAGGTGACGCTGCTTCGCGCGCTAGATGGCAGGGTGGAACTTTAGGCGGCAGCCATACTGTGGTCTTTGGGAAAAAGGAGGTACATCGTGAGTGAGGGCAATATACTTTCCGCAGGGCTTAATGAGCTGAGGGAACTGAAGGAGTTACTTGTTTGCCTGGAAAATGACAAAGCATTGAATTTGGAGTTGTCGGCAAAAGAGGCACAGATGGAAAAGCAAATCCAGATGCTTAAGAAACAGCTTTCCGACAAAACTGCCCTTGTGGCCAAGCAAAGAAATGCAGAGCTTTGCGCGACTTATGATGAACAGCTTGAGAAGACGAAAAGCCGTTTGAAAAAGGTGCGTGCGAAGAAGGAGAAAGAGAAGAGCACGTTGGTTTCCGACCGCATTGCGGCGGAAACCAGCGAAACGCGTGAAGAGGGGCGGCAGCTTTATGAGCAGATCCGGCAGTTATACAAGGAAGTCAGGATCCCGCGGTTTTTAAACAATACTTTTGTACATGCCCTTTTTATTCCGCAGGGATTTCAGGATATCCTTATTATTCTGCTTACATTAGCGGTGGTGCTGTTTTTGCTCCCGTGCGGAATTTATTATCTGGCTTTCCGCCCAGAAACAGTTTTTCTGATTGTACTTTATATTGTTACCGTACTGGTGTTTGGCGGGCTTTACATGGCAGTTAGCAAAGTGACGAAAGAGCGCCATCCCAAGACATTTGAGAAGGTGAAGGCTCTACGGCGTGAGTTAAAGGCAAATAGGAAAAAGATTCACAGTATGGAGCGCGCCATTCGTAAGGATAAGGATGAGAGCCAGTATGATCTGGAAAAATTTAACAGTGAACTGAAAGAATTGGAGGATGAAATTGAGCGTATTTCGGGGGATAAGAAAGCAGCTCTAAAGAAATTTGATACCGAAACGAAAGCTGTGATTGCCGCAGATCTGGCTGCGGAGTTTGCGAAGGAATTAAACCCGCTGCAGCAGGAGTATGAGCAGACTTATGAACAGCAGAGGCGCACGGAGGAAAGTGTTAAAAATCTTTCGATGAAGCTGACCAGCGAGTACAACAGCTATCTTGGAAAAGAAAATCTTGATATCGGGATGGTTGATGGACTGATCCGCATTATGGAGGCGGGCAGGGCAGAAACAGTCAAGGATGCGCTCAATATTTACCGCAGCGGGCAGGGCAGTGTGGAAAATGGGCAAGAGGAGAAAGCTGTCGATGGCGGGGATGATATGGTCGGAAAGGAAGCGGAGGAAAGCGTGGATGATAGGGAAACCGTAATAAATCCAACGGATTTTGCTAATCCAGAAAATGGGGATCTAAAAGAAAAACGGATATCGGATGAACTGTGACATTCCCGTAGCAAATGTTCCTGTACGGTAAAAAGGCAAACAACAGTAAACAAGTGATAGACTGCCAGCACCACACCATTCTGAAGCATAGAAATCAAAGACCAAAAGACAAGCATTGTGGAAAAATCCAAAAGTTTAGATTTTTCCACAATGCCGACTACTACGGAATCCCCTTTGAATTAAAATTGCAACTATCAACCATGCACCGCCTTAAGTGGGAGAAAGGGGGAATCATTTATGCCTTGCACGGAAGCATACAGAGAACACATCATGTATACTTTCAATGACTATTGCAAGGCCGTCATACGCTTTGCGGCTATTAACGCATGGTGTGACAGGAGCTGACAGCGGCAATGGAGAGAGAACAGGACAAGGGTATCTTAAACCGCCTTATCAGCCGGATTCTGGTGGGGAGGTGAAAAAGATTGATGGGGAGAAATTTTTGGGGAAGGGTTTTCTTTTTGTCTGCACATGAAAAAAGAGCCGGGTTTCCTATTCCCCGGCTTTTAGGATAAACTCCAATTGATTATATTAAAAAGCGAAACTCCAATTGGTTCAATTCTATAAACTGAAAGTTATCAGGACTAACTGTGTTTTGAAAGGTAGGATTCCAACCGTTCCAATAACAGCTCTTTCATCATCGCTGAATTACATCCATTTATCAGGTTTCTGTATTTTTCTAACCCATCCGGTGTTTCCAACAAATCGTGGTTCGATATACAGCTTTCTATGCAGTGCAGCAGTGACCACTCTATGCCAGCCATATGGTCTGTAGGGCAACATTTTATCAGGATTTCCGCCTCTTTCCATGAAACGGGTTGGCAGATGGCCACGACAGCGTCTTGATATTGATCCCACAAATCAAGCGTTTCATCCGAGGGAAATCCATTATCTCCCGGATGTCCACCGCTTTCAAAGCCCTCTGGCGGCGCACCTAATTTTTTTATTTTTAAGACGGCTTCTTGCATAATACATTCCTCCAATATTAAAAAATAGTAAGTTTATCATTCAATTTGTTGGCTTTTTTTATATATTTGTTTGCTTCATCATTTATTACTTTAAAGCTGCTGTCAGCATTAGGTGGAAATTTAGAGTAAAATTTGTATCCGATTCTATTGCTGACCTGTTTAAAAGGCATTTTGCCCATATCAAAAATTAAAAGAGAACTGCAAATCTTGATTTTCCAATACGCCAAATCCGGAATTTGTATGTGCGGCTTAAAAGAAAACGCAAAAAAATTATTCGTAATAAGTTCTCTCTAAAAAATCGTTTACAACACGTTCAATGGATTTTTGCAGCAGTTCTCCCAGGAGCTGGCGTGCCTGGTCTTTGCCCGAAAGCTGGGCGGTCTTACATTGACAGGGGCGGTTTGCCCGGGCATTTCCAAACTGCATAAATGAAGTTACCTTTGTTATAGTTTTTGCGCGATGAATCACGGCGTTATATTGTATATGTTTGAGTGTTTTTGAAAGCTGAACATATTCATCCCACGTTACTGCCTGCGCTGAAAATTCTAAGCGTGGAAGCAAACGGGAAAATACCTGTTCGACTTGTGTTTTATATTCGTCTGCTTCATCCACCAAAAAAGCGCATAGCTTATCAAAACGCACGCCTTGCTGTGGGTCATATAACGGACATCCAAATTTAGACAGAATTGATGAAAATCGCTTCATATCCGCCTGCTCCATCGAATAGCAGTCGAAACGAACCGATTGTGAAGTTGTCGAAATTTGAAAAGAACCAAGTCCTTTCCTTTCATAGTTGAATGGGTCAAGTGAAGTCCATTCGTGGAAAACGGCTGCTGTTTCTTTTAAGATGGCATCTATCGGAAGTTCCTCCAATCCCTCGACCTGCTCATTTTCACAGCAGGCTTTTTGATACACCATCGCATTGTCCAGATATAAGCCACTTCGATATTTCCAAAAATTTAAGTCAACACTCATTGATATACCACTCTCCATTTTGTGTAAATTCCGATTTTGTCCTTGTCTTCAGTTTAGCATATTTATAGGACATTTACAAGATTCCATACACGGAAAATCAAAAAGATGGAAGTCTTCATTTGACAATGTGGCAAAGAGATTGTGAGCCAAGATGAAATATCCGTTATGGACGGCGGGAAATGTATCAAATTCCTCTCCGATTTTGACAAAAAAATGAATTTGACATTGAAAAATATCTGAAACGCCGCCCGGCAGTTATTTCACTGGAAGAACCTTTTGGCCTTTATGAGATTGACACGGAGGACACAGAGCATGAACAGACGTAACGCCAAAACAAAAGAAAGGCAGCTTAAAAAATTGCTGATAAATGTTGCAAACAACGTCAA
>CAMWUU010000037.1 GCA_947177515.1 uncultured Lachnospiraceae bacterium | reverse complement strand
TTTAACTCACAATGAGAATCCGACCCATCAGCCCGAACCTGTCCCAAAAGTTCCCCTCCCTCCTTTTTTGCTGTTGCCGCGCGAAACCTCTCCCCTGGCTGATGGCAGACCGGACATTCATCCGGAGCCTGTTCCCCCTCATGGACATAACCGCAAACAGAACAAACAAATCTCTTCATTTTTTTCTCCTTTCATCCTTCCCCGAAATTTCAGGTGATTGCAAAACAAATAACCGTCAGGTATCATCAAAGAAATGACTTTCCTTAATACAAACTGTACAATATACCCATCATTAGTTTTGCAATTGCCCATCCCTCGAAACTTAGTTCTTACCGCTATTGTAACATTTCCCTGGGCATCTGGCAATACCGTTATTTTTCCTGCTTTTCCTTCTGATCCACCTCGCCCTCCCCCCATCCAAGCATGGAACCGCTAAACTGCCTACAGCATAAAGTTAGAAAATCATATGCCTGAAGCATTATTAAACTGTATCCGGATTATATGTAAAACAGAAAAAATGCCGATGGGACTGATACAAAAAATACCAGTCCCATCAGCATACTTTTAGGAGGTTCTTATCTATTCAGGATAAAGCGAGGATGGGGGAAACTTAATTAATTCTAAAATTATTTTAATAAATCCTCATATACGTCTTTTTCCACCGTAAATTCCTGCGCCCCCATATAGCCCGGTGCAACTTCATACTCATCAAATGCAATCACAAGATTATTATCTGCGTCAAAATAAAAATTCTGTTCTTCCTTTAATCCCTTCCAATTCATTCCCGGATTTTCTTCCCGGTCAACCCAGTAAGCCTTGCCCGCGTCCTCTGCCATCGCTTCCCGCATCTGTTCCCGGATATTTTCACTGAGCCTTGTATTGAAATCACTGCCCTCAAGGAACAAATCCTTTAATTGTATCTGTCTGCCAGATAACTTGTCGATTGTATAAATCTGATAGGATTGCGTGCCACTCCCCGCGCCCTGGTAAATAAATAGTCTAATCGCAAAGTAGCGCCCGTTGTCCGTCACGGTTTCATGATGGATTTCCAGATCATTGTAACTCTCACCAAGCGCCGCCGATGCCTCAAACTCTGCCACCAGTTCCTCCGTCATCCTTTCAATATCAAAATTCACCTGTTTGATGGTTTCATTCAGTTCAGAACTGGCCTTAGAACTTGCAGTTTCCATCCCGATATCACTTAAAGTAATCTGTGGAATCTGCACATTGGCTATGAACCGCCCATCCTCGTACTGGTAATTCCGAAATGTCACAGCCTGGAATATTCTCCCAACAACTGGGATATTACCCATGGCATAGGCAACACCCGCGCCCGTATTTGGCAGGATAACAAGTGTCAGCATAGCCGCCGCGGCCGCAGCAGGAATACAAAACCTGTGTATCCTTTTTGCACGCTTCACTACTTTCTCTAATTTCTTTTCTAAATCATTTGGCACAGAAATATTCTTGTAATCCGCACCCGCTCTTGACAAACTCTTTTCCAATTCATAAAATTCATTATTAAATTCCATTTTTTTCATCCCTCCATCTCCATTTTAACTACTTTCCATTATACCAAAATGTCTGCTCCCAGCCCTTTTGCTACACAAAACCTGAAAAAGGGAAAGCATTGCAAAATCCGCCCCTCTTCCTGGCATTCATCCATGGTGGGATCATATTACAAAAGCTCCCTGCGCAGTTTTTCCAGCGTCCGGTACAGCCTGCTCTTTACTGTATTGATATTCTCCTGCAAAATATCCGCAATCTCCATTAACGTTTTGTCTTCATAATACCGCAGGATAATCAGGGTTTTCTCTTTTACAGGCAATTGATCCACGATAGTCCACAGTTCAAGATTCACACTTTCCTCTTCCACGACCATGCAGTCCTCATCCAGTTCCTCATATGTCCTGCGGTATTTTTTCAGATATTTCTTTGCCGTGTTAATCATAATCCGGTAAATCCATGTATCAACAAACCCTTCCTCGCGCAGGGTACATGCCTTACGCATCGCCTTATACGCGCCTTCCTGCACAATATCCATAGCGTCCGCTTCCTGATGCACATAGCTGAATGCCAGTCTATAATAACTTTGATAGTTTTCAAGCAATGTCTTCTGGATTAATTCCTCTTTGCTATTTTGCACCTGCTCCCCCCTTTTAGCTTCCTCTCCCCCTTTTGTTTGAACACCCAAAGCCATCCCCGGGTGTGCTGTTCTTGTAAATATCATTTTTTTCACCTCCTGACCATTAGACCATTCAAACAATAATAAAGTTTCAAACCATATTTTAAAATTTTCCAACTCTTTGTTTTGCTCTTCCTCTTTGCCATAAAAATATTCAATTTACACCCATATAAAAAATGAAGCAGAAGTATTCACTCCTGCCCCATCCTTTTTTCGGCAAAGAACTACATCGATAGTAAACTGTGACTTTCTTATTCCTGAAGCATCATTCCCACCTTTACCTTAAGAATCCTTTGCACGGACTGGTCAATCCTCTCCACTGTCAACTCACCACGCCGTACCGCATCAAGTACCCCCTCGTATGCCGCTACAAAATCCTCTGGCATCAGGAGCATATCCGCTCCTGCTTCCACTGCCATCACTGCTGCCTGTGCAGAACTGTAATAATCCGTTACCGCGCCCATATCGAGCGCATCCGTAATTACAATACCATTAAACTGAAGTTCCTCCCGCAGGATTCCTGTGATAATCTCCCCTGACAGAATGGCTGGGACATCATCCCCAACTACCTGGGGCAGGGACAAATGCCCCACCATCACAAAAGGCACCCCCGCTTCCACTGCACCCTGAAACGGGATTAAGTCACACTCCCTAAGTTCTTTTAATGTTTTCTCCACTACAGCGGCTCCCTTATGGGAATCCGCTGTAGTGCTTCCATGTCCTGGAAAATGCTTTACTGCGCTAAGGATTCCCTGCCCATAAAGTCCCTCGATCTGCGCCGTTACCATATCCCGCACAAGCTCCGCGTCCGAACCAAAGGAACGGTATTTTACTACGGTATTCTTTTTATTCGACCACACATCCGCCACTGGTGCAAAATCAAGGTTAAAACCAAGATCCGCCAAATAAGCGCCTACGGTAGTGCCAGCCTGATACGCCCTGTCACAGTCAAAGGACGCGCCAATTTCGCTCATATCTCCAACATCCTTTACCCCAAACGCCTTATTTTTCGCAATGCGCGCCACTGTGCCGCCCTCCTCGTCCACGCCAAGAAAAATCGGGAAGCCGAGAAATTCCATACTGTAATCTTCCATATTGGCAAGCATTTCGCGCGTCTGCTTGGGCTCTTTTAGGTTTCCCGCCATATAGATCACACCGCCAACCGGATACCGCATAAAACACTGTTTTGTCACTTCACCCGCCGCCGTCACCCTTGTAAAACCTGTCAGTGCCTCCGGGGTAATCATAAACATCTGGGCAACCTTCTGCTCTAGGCTCATGCCTGCAAGAAGTTCCTTTACACGGTTGTCTTCGGAATCGACGGAAATTCCCCGACTGGATGTTATACCATTCTTTTTCTTATTTTCAACTGTTTCCTCCCTGATATCCTCCTTTTCTTTCGGCGGATTCTTCCCCGCACCATCCTGTCTGGCAAGTTTTGTAGCCAGCACAATATCTGCCGCCAAAAATACAAGCAGACAAATTATAACTGCCATATTCTGGGAACCCCTGTGCTTTTTCCCCATCCTGCTCCCTCTTTTCTGCCTTCATTCTGTCACAGATATCCAATTTTAATATTTATACATAAATCCCTAATATTTTACAGTCCAGCCGTCTGCTTTCACTAAGATCTTAAAATACAATAAATACCCTTCCAAACATGCCCTTATACTACAACGGAGAAACTAAAAACTTGTTTCCTGCCCATACAAAAATTCCTTCACTGGATGGTAGAAGTATAAAAGATAAAAATACACTCCCTGAACTGCTAGGAAAACAAGGTCAATCCCCATTACAATCCGGTGTACTGTTACACGCATATCCTCCTGCTCCTGCATTTTGGCAAGTTCTGCCTCCCCCAGTTTAAAGCTTTCCACAAGTTTTCCATCCGAATAAACCAGTGTAACCCGGCTAGAATCTGGCTCTTTACTGTAATCCGTCCGCCCGA
This sequence comes from uncultured Lachnospiraceae bacterium, assembly GCA_947177515.1. Classification (GTDB taxonomy): domain Bacteria; phylum Bacillota; class Clostridia; order Lachnospirales; family Lachnospiraceae; genus RGIG4057. The sequence continues at coordinate 10,679 of CAMWUU010000037.1, read as the reverse complement.
TATCCAGTTTCATTATTTCCCCGATCAGCAACAAAATCGAAAATCCCAACAAAATAGAAAATAAGACCCTTGCCCATATTTTTCCATGGTATAAATTGTAGGCAACCATCAGCGCGAACCCAAGCGTAAGTAGCGCAAGCATCAGATACCCCAGCCTCTGCCCCGAATCCGCAATGAAAAATACATTGATAAGCACGCCGAGGATCCTCATGCCAACATAAAGCCCCATCATTATAATAATCGTTTTCCTGCCACGCTCATACTCCTTATGAAGTCGTTCCTTTGCTGCCTCTACCGCCAATTCCCTCTGCTGCGGTGTCATTTCCTCTTCATAAACCGGTCTTTCATCCTCCCAATTCTTCAAAAAGTTCCCCTCCCCTCTTTTTTATCATCCCCCTTAGCGTTCAGCCTGACAATCAAAAAAAACTTTGACTGGATTATAACCATACAGAACATAAAGCCATCCTGCGCAGATCACAATATCCCCAAAATGCGCTGCGACCTTGCGTTTGCGGTAGCGGGCGCGCTCCTCCTCCCATTCCTTATATCGCGCTCTTGCTTCTTTTTCATAATCAAAAACCGATTTTGTTCCGTATCCTGCATCCAATTCCAATGTATCCTCATACACTCCCCAGGTAAAAGCCTGCGATGATTCCCGAATAAAAATCAGTTTTACAACCTCTTTTCCCCCATAGAGCATTCCAAGCACCATCACTATAGCAAAAAAAACTCTTGCCCACTCCCGCCCGCGCCACAAACCACGCACAAGCACCACAATCAGTATAACCTGTATTATCGTTTGAAAAACATATCCTACAGCCTTGTTTTCATTCAAAGCGGAATAAAATCCCAAAGCCTTGGAAACTATTTGTATGCCAATATAAAGAATCAGTATCCCCAAAAGAACCCTCCTGCCACGTACACAATCCTCCTCCTTCTTTTCCTGCTCCTGTCTTTCCCGCTCTTTTCTTCTCTGGGGTGTCAGTTCAGTCAGTTCCTCATCCCAGCCCAGCATACCTTGTTCCTCCCTTTAAACACCATTTTTTGTCACTTTTACCATTCCCTTGTACGCTCCATCTGCGAAAGGAGCCTTTGGTAAAATTCTTCCCTGAGATGGAGATTTTCAAGCCAAAGACACTTTGCTGTTTTTGTGCCACAAATACGTCCCTTTAAATCTTTAATTTCTGCAAGCCTTTTCACACAAAGTTCTTTTGTTTCCCATGCCGGGCATTCCCCAATATCATGGTAGACCTGGATACAAATCCGCATTGCGTCCGCACGGTCAATATCGTCCGCGTCGCGCACGCTTTTTTCAAAGACTGTTGCATCCTCCCCCTCGTATGGGGAACGGTCGTGAATCAAAACAGCCTTACAAATGCTTTCAGACATCGCCCTGTCATATCCAATTTTTCCCAAAAATCTCTTCGCGATTTCGGCTCCGTAAGCGGAATGTTTCCCAAGTTCTTCAAAACTGCCACATTCCGGATAGCCCACATCATGGAGCAGGCAGCCCATCACAAGCGCCTCTTCCGAAAGTCCCTCCTCCCGTGCGATCTTTCTTCCGATCTCCGCCACACGAAGCGTATGGTCGTAACGGTACTGCATATCATATCGCTTTAACTCATTTCCCGCAACCCGCACCTCCCCCGCGGATTCTGGTGCTAATACCTTACGCACAAAAGAAAGGGTCTGATGCGCAAAATCCCCTTTTGCCACGTACTCTTCTATTATATTTTCAACGCGTTCCGATATCCTAATCCGTTCTTCCATTTTTTGTGTCCTCCATTCTTTTTGTGATGGTTACTTGCTTTACCTTTGCGCACAGTATATCATAAATTTTGATGGGGGACAAGATTTTATTGAATCCTATCAGGTTATATTTCCGATTTCCACTTCCTTTTCCATATTCCGAAAACGTTTTCTTAATCCAAATAATGTTACTATAATAACCAGGGTAGTTATGGCTACCATTAACCCTATTAAAAGGAGAAGATATCTAAAACCCCTGGCATATATCCTCCCATCTTCTAGCCGCACGTTCCAGAACATAAAACTTACAACCGCGATCACTGTATTGAGCAAGGTACAAACTGTACGGCAGAAGCGAAGCCGGACCGCCATTTTTTTCCCGCATTTTGGGCAGGTTTGTGCCAGTGCCGCAATATCTGTTAAAAACTGGAAATAAAAATATAGTGTTACCGCGGTCACAAGCAGATCGAAAAACATAATATGCCCACCCACCCCCTCCCCGGCAAAAGCCAAAATCCAATTTATGATACCTATCACCATAAGGATAATACACAGTGGACGCAACAGAAGAAGATCCCTGCGTTCCTGAAAAAGAATGCTAATTGCACAAAGCAAAAACAAATATCCGACAAAATCCGGCAATAACTGAATTCTTCCAATATGAAAATTAATATTTATAAAGATATATCCCAGGGCAGCATAAGACAGGCCGTGGTACCTCACTCCCTTATCTTCCATAATCCCAGCTCCCTTCAAGCAGTTCTAGGGTAAACTTTGCATGTAGCCTGTTATTGAGATATAATTCCACCATATAACAGTCAGGAAGCTGTAAGCTTATACTTCCACCTCCCCCTTTGCCAAACACAATTTCATCTTCCCATCCTGTTTTTAGCGGGCTGCTTCCCCAAGAATTCCCATCTGTTCCAGCGCTGCTAAAGGTTCCGTGTCCCAGTTCCCTGCCTGAGCGATCCGGCTCTTCTTTCCCAAGCCCGAAAACTCCTTCCGGTACAATTGTCCTTAAGCTGTCTTCTGTTTCTTTTGTCCTGTCCCATACCACATGGCCAACATGCCCAACCTGTGTATAACGGTCTTTCTCCTTTGGATCCCCCGTATAAGTTGCTGACAGACGATAACCGGAATAGAATGAAAAGACCCCGTCCGGCTGCGGTGTCGGATCAAAAATCAGCCAATTTCCATTCTTATCCAAACCCTGGCTTTCCACACTAGCTGCCGTCTGCCACCGCAGCCTGAGTACAAAATCCTCCGCTTCATCCTCGTAACACCAGGCAGGAAGCGCCTCTTCACCATTAGGGCACCTTAGTATCCATTCATCAGCCTGAAAGGAGGTAAACTCCTCTTTTGGAATAACGACAAACCGATCCTGCTGCTTTTCTGCGCGGACATACTGCATTGCAAACCAGGCCTCATTCTTTTCTCTCATATCCTTCCCGCACAGAGAGTCTGACAGCTTCAGCACTAAAAATCCTTCCCATACATTCTCTTCTTTTTCGGTTAAGTTGTAAATCATATATCCACCCAAAAGATCGGCGGGGGCAGGCAGAGCCATCTTCTCCAAACTGCCAAGCTCAAGGTCTTTCTGGTAAGCTTCTGCAAGCAGGTTCTGTTCGCCTAAAGGTGCGCACATCGCCAGATACGGAATATTTCCTGTCAATACCGCCTTAGCATAGGTATCAAACGCTCCCGCGCAGGTAGTACATCTTATAAGCCTAGCACGCGCCATCACAGATACATCCTGATCCAGTAACAAACTCTCCTCCCCCAGTGCTGTTTCCGGTTTTGTCCCCACAAGAAACGGGAGGGAAAAAAGGATGAGAATACAGGTGAAAACAAGTCCCATCCCGGACGGATACTTTTTAAAGAGCGCAATGGCCATAATACGCCGTCTAATATTTTTCCCGCCGTTTGCTATCGAAGAAGTCCCGGGCATCTTGGCGTATTTACCGCCCGCCATATCTAGAAGGATACGTCCATAATCCCGCCGTTGCTCTCCGGAAAGCCGTTCCAAAACCCGCTGGTCACAGAGGGATTCTAAGTCATTTCCTGCCAGTTCTGCACATATCCATATCAGCGGATTACACCAGTGCAAACAGCGGAAGAAACAAATAATTAGACCCCATAAAACATCATGATATTTTAAATGCAGCAACTCATGAAGAATAATCTTTTCATCCGTCCCCACACCTTTTGGCAGCACAAGAACCGGACGGAACACGCCGCAGATAAAGGCGGATGCAAGCCCCTCCACTTCTAAAACCATACAGGAGGAAAGACCGTACTTTTCTGCCACAGCATCCACAAATTCCTGCGCCCTCCTTAAAGTTTGTTCCCCGTTACCCATCACCAGGCTATTTTTGTCCTGTTGATACTTTACTATCCCACTTTGTCCTATCTGTTCATTATCTTCTGTTTTTTCACATATAAAGCCCCTCCATGCTGATTCTTTTTTCACTCTCCTAAGCGCCAGCCGCAGCCGCAGATATAAAATGGCATACCGGATCAGGAAACAAACCACACCCGCCACATAGATAATATAAACCCAATCAAAAACATTCTTTCCCGACTGGAAAACCGGTAGTGGAACCGGTGCGACAACTTTTGTCAGTGTCCCATACTCCCCCGTAAGAATAGATTTCGCTGTTTCCACCAGAAGAGGCCAGTTAATCAGGGCGTACCCTCCCGAAAAGCCCGCTGGTAATAAAAGAGCCAGGGCAACAAGCCCCCATGAACAAAACTGCCAGCGCGGGGAAATTTTATCCTTAAACAGAGCCTTTGCGGCAAGTACCAAAACCGCAGCGCTGGACACAGTCAGGGTTTGCAGTAAAAACGACCAGAAATCTTTCATCGGCTACACCTCCATTTCATCCAACAAACGACGCAACTCATCCCGCTCCTTCTCCGTAATCGGTTTCTCCTGCAAAAATGCCGCCACCAAATCTTTTGTGGATCCTTTGTATACCTGCTTTAAAAAATGGTTCCTCGCCTGGGAGCGGCATTCTTCCCTGCTTAAAACGGCCTGGTACCGCCTAGGATACCCTTCCTCTATGTAGGAAACCATGCCTTTTGCTTCCATGCGGGTCAAATACGTCAATACCGTGTTCCTGCTCCAGCCAGTTTCCGGGTATAGTGCCTGCACAAGCTCGCCAAGCGTCATCCCTCCCCTCTCCCACAACTGGTCTAACACCATCCATTCCTTCTCCGATAATTTTGTCATACCACACCTCCTACAACTGTAGTTTTCTTATTAACATCCTACACCAGTAGGAACCTGTTGTCAAGAGGATTTTACCATTCACAAGTGCAATTATAACAATATTATGCCCTGGAGCAAGCAGGGAAACACTGGGTAAATCCCCACTTTTACCACATTGACACATCTTTTGTACTATCTACATATTTTCTTTGCATATCGTGCCGCAGTTTTCTGTTTTCCGGCGTATCGAAAATAATTGAAAAATCATAATCCGGCGGATAAAGTTCCTTTGCCTCCACCACAAGTTTGACGCGTTTATGATTAATCCAGATTTTTTTATCCGGAAGCTGCACGCGCAGCACTCCTTTCTCATTAACCGGTTCGCACACAATGGCAAGTTTTTTATCCGGGTAGAGCATCACACTGTCACCTAGATGAAATTTATCCGCTAACAATTTTGGCACAGCAAACTGCCGCTGCTTTTTTAGTTTCGGTATGGACGTTTTACCAAATTCCGGCGTGGTGTCAGGAAACTTATCTCTTTGGTTACCAGAACCGCCCTTTCCAAAATTGGCATGGCTGCCATACTCCCCATACGCCGCACGCGCCGCTCTCTCCAACATTCTTTCCGGCATTCCGTAGCGCGCGGCAATATAAAACGCACAACTTTCCCCCGCTTCTCCAATCACTAACTGATAGGTTGGTTTTAAACTTTCCCGGTCAAATGTCATCCGCGCATTGCAGATTCCAGGCTCCTTTGCCGCATATTGCTTCACCTCCGGATAATGTGTTGTGACAACAAAAAGTGCCCCGCTCTTTTTCAGTTCATCCAAAATTGCAACCGCCAGTCCCATACCTTCTGCTGGGTCAGTTCCGGAGCCTAGTTCATCTAGGATCACCAGACTGTCAGGCGAAATATTTTTCAGGATATCCAGCACATTTACAATATGTGCAGAAAAGGTTGAGAGATTTTCTGAAAGGCTCTGCCCATCACCGATATCACAAAGATAATTGCTGCGCATACAAAGATCCGCCCTTGCACAGGTTACATGCAGCCCGCACTGCGCCATCAGGCAGGCAAGTGCCACTGTCTTGATAGCCACCGTCTTACCGCCCGTATTTGGTCCGGTAATCACAATCCCCCGGATAATTTCTTCCCTTTTTGATCCGCCCTCCTGCTCCCGTTTTGCCGAAACATTCATTCCCCTCTCTGCTGGGCTATCCTTTTTTGAAGCATCCATCTCCTTTTCTGCTACACTTTCCTTGGCTGCATCCCCTATCGGTTCTACCTGAACACCTGCTTCTTCTTCCGCTACATCCATCCCCTTTTCTGCACCTTCTACTTCCTGCATGCATCCAATCCGGAATTGCAAAGGCACACATACTTTTCTGTCCATCAGTGGATGCCTGCCATCCATTATAACAATCCGCCCTGAAAGATTCATTTCTGGCTCCACACCATCATACTCCTGGCTAAGCTTTCCCTTCGAAAAGATATAATCCAATTTTTCCATTACCCGAATGTTTTCCGCCATAATATCCGCAATCTCCGCCACTTTCGAGGTAAGCCCATACAGAATCCTGCGCACTTCGTCCTCCTCACCAAGACGCAGCATTACCAGTTCCTCATAATATTTTGCTACCGTCGCCGGCTCGATAAAAATCGTGTTTCCAGTTGCTGATTTATCAATCACACTGCCGGAAATCCGGAATTTGTATTCTTTCTTTACCGGTACGCAAATATGGCCACCACGCTGTGTTGCAAAACTATCCGACATCGAATCCTTATTTGAGCGGATCACCGCTTCCGCTTTCTCCCTCATAGCCTGTTCTGCCCGCATTATATCGCCGCGCAAAGAGCGAAGGAGCTTTGAGGCATTATCGCAGACTGTCCCGCCACGCACCTGCATAAAAATCTCTTCTGCCAGTTCCTCCTGTGCATCCAGATTCTCCTCGTAATACGGCAGGGATAAAGCCAGCCCCTTACAGCGTTTCAGATATTCCTTAAAACGACGCACGGCAACCAGCACCTGTGCAAAACCCTCCAATTCGCCAGCCCCAAGGCATTCCCCGCGAATAGCGGCATTGGTCAGTTTCTTCACACCCTCCAGCGAAACAAGCGGGGGATTTCCATATTTATCCAGTATTATCCGCGCCTCCGAAGTTTCACGCAAGTCTTTCCTTAGTTCCGCTTCCGATAAAAACGGCTTTACCCCCGCAATTTTCTCCTTTGCCGCACCCGTCAGTGCAAAGGCTGCCCACTCTTGCTTTACCTTGTCAAATTCCAGAATATGTTCATAATAATCCATAATAATTTCTCCTTTTCTGATCTCGGGAACATCCTAATCTTTCCCCGTAACGGCACCATCCGCTTCAAACTGGCACCTCATACTTTCCACACCTTACAAAAACTTTTGCCGGAATATATTTATAATTACATATGATATCATTACATACGGATACATAATTACATGCTTTAATATTAATTCAATACATAAATATATGCAGACATAAAATTGCACATAAAAAAAGCATGACCATACCGCCATGCTCGATTCAAAGGCAAAAAAATCCCCGGGCAACCCATCCCGGTTTTCCTTTCTGCCCTGCCGTTTTTAAAGACACGTCAAATAGACTGTCCCCATCACAGACTCCATCTTTCCTGCAAGCAATTGTAAGGTAGTTTGGGTTAGTATATATTATACCAACCTCTGGGCAGATCCCATCCTTTACAGATAAAATCTTCCCTTCCAGCTATTTACTTCGCCGAAACTCCATTCCCAACAATGCTTGTCATAAAGTCCTCCCTTTTCTATTCTGTCGATTATTATACCATATTCTTCGAACATGTTTCCCTGCGGGGCATGCGCACCGTTCGCTGTGGAATTTTTTCTCCGCACTTTTGTGCGGTTCTTTTGGTCAAAAACGAACAAGCACTGGTATAATATCCGGCGATATTATACCATGTCCTCCGAACATAATGCCTCCAGCGGATGTATCGCCCCTTAGGAGCGAACGCAGTTCGCCATAGAAATTTTTCTCCACACTTCCTGCAGTTTCTTTGGTTGAAGGCGAACCAGCGCTGATATAATATCTGGCGATATTATACCGTAAAACTCCCCGGAATGCAAGAAAAAAATTCGGCTTGCAATTTCGGGCAATTTCCCTATAATATAATAATAGTATGATAAATTCACACAGCCTGTACTACTGTTTTCAGGCAGGTTATTTTTGGAAGGTCAAAACAACATACATGGAGGTGATTTTATGGGGGAATATTCCCTTAACACTGATTTCTCATCTTTACAAGAACCACAGGCTGGCGAATGGATTTTACATTTTTCAAAGCTTGCCGAGGAAGCTTTTGAGGACGTGGATAGCCGGAGGCGTGTGCTCGCAAATCTGCTTGTACTGGAGCGTTTTATCAATACTCTGCGCCAAGGACTGGCTGCTAACAAAGCGAAAATCAGCAAAGGTCTGGAAGAGGCGCGCCGCCTGCTTTGGGACTACCTAAACGGATATGTGGAGCCAGATGCATTCCAGGATTTTGCAAATAACTATTACGCCTGCCTGTACGCCCTGAATGTCGGCGATGTGGACATCGACGCGCCAAAGGAATTCTATACCGAATACTTTGGAGATTCCAATCTGGAATCCTATGAACGAATTGCGATTGAATACAGTTCCATCCTGCTGATCGAACTGGTGTCCCTTGCAGGAGGACGCATTGACTTTGATGACTTTAAAGATTGTACCAAAATTGATTTCTATGTGGTTGATAACATCATCCATCTTCTTAAGGATGCCTGTATTGAGCTAACCCATACACCACGCCCCTCTTCAAGCGCATCAAATCAGCCAAAAGCGGAACAGCAATTACACTGTACTCCCTTATTCCGTGAACTTATAAAACATATCCAAGATGACTTACAATTGGCGCTGACCGACAATATGGTGGATCTTTTTGCCCTAAAACAGGCGTACACGCACCACACCATTCTCCCACAGGAATATGCACAGAAATTACTGGAATACTAATACTATAACGCTTCTTAAAAGGCATTTCTATATCTGTGTCTGTGCGTGTCCTCTAACCTTTCGTAACACACCTAATATCATTGGCAATAGATTATCTACATAAAAAATCCCCCGCATAAAAGAAGCGGGGGATTTTTCTCTTGAAATAAAAAGCCATTAAATTTCCTGTTTCTATGCCTACACATTCTTAAAACGGTTCACTTCGCCCTCAAGTTTCTCAGAAATCGCCATATTATTATCCGTCTGCTGCTGTATCAGCGTAATTGCCTCCACAAGGCTGACCACACTATCCGCTGCTGATGTCACCCCTCGCGCACTCTCATCCGCTGCGCAGGAAATATCATTGAGTCCCTGGTTCATAGCCTGGACAGTAGTATTAATTTCATCCGTATTAGCGGCAAACTCCTGCAATAACTCATTGATATCATCCATATCCCGCTCATACTGCTCCGCGATATCCACAAAACCATCATAATCCTTCAATATCTTCTCATCAATAAAGCGCAGCATCTCCTCCGCATTCTTCGCAAGCTTATTCACCGCACTGGTAACAAGATTGCTGATATTCTGGATATTGCCCGCCGTTTTTGCACTGCCATCCGCAAGTACCCGGATCTCCTCTGCCACTACCGCAAAACCACGTCCGGCATCCCCCGCCCTGGCCGCCTCAATCGAAGCGTTCAGGGAGAGCAAGTTTGTCTGGCTTGATATGTTAAGAATCTCCTGTGTCAGTTCATTGATACGCTCCACGCTGCGGCTTTCTGTGAGTGCCGCATTCAGCGTTGAACGGATCTCCTCAATCATTTTCCCGGTATTTTGCTTGCTTGTAATGGTGTTTCGATACATATCACTTGCATGTACCTTCGACTGGGAAACCATGCCAACACCATCCTGGACATTACGGTTCATGCCCTGCACTTCGTTCAGAACATTGCTGCTTCCTGATGCAATCTGTCCTAAGGTGGAGGAAATCTCTTCCATGCTTGCGGAAAGTTCCTCCATTACAGAAGAAAGATTACCGGCATCCTGGTTGGAATCAGCAAGCTGCGTCCCAACCTTGTGGGCGGAATCCATAAGCGTTTCCGCATCATCCTTGAGTGTGCGCATAATTGTCTGAAGCTGAATGATAAATTTGTTGATTCCTTTAACCATCTGCCCAACTTCATCCTGCGTTTTCTCCGGGATGCGCTCGGTCAGGTCACCGTCACCATTCTCAATTTTCTTTACAATCCCCTCAAGGCGCTTGCCGGACTCCCTAGCTGGTTTGCAGATCGTCCAGTTAACCAGGACAAACAGGAGAACCCATACCACAACACAGACTACAAGGGCAGCCCCATTAAAAAAATGTGTCTGTTTGATACTTCTATCGTTCTGGCTTGTAATCTCCTCCATCAGGCTGTCAATCGCCGCACTGAACTGCATCATGGCCGCCTCAACCTGGGTTGTATAGTCGGCCAGTCCATCAATCAAAGCCGGAAGTTTAACATAATCCCTTTCTTTTGCCGTATCTAAAATCGTCTGCACATGCTTTTCAAAATCAACGATCGCCTTATTCAGGGTATCATTCACCCCCAGCAATACTTCTTCCCCGGATTCCTCACACAGCCGCATCGCAGTCTGGAAACCTTCCTCCATGAAATCTACGCGACCCTGGAGCCGGGACAAAATAGCATCATATCCC
>CAMWUU010000036.1 GCA_947177515.1 uncultured Lachnospiraceae bacterium | reverse complement strand
GATATAGATATAACGGATGAAGAGGTAAAAGCCTTGGTTAGAAGTTTAGGAGGTGAAAATTTAATTTCGTTTATGACTGCGGATGAAAATCCAAGAATCCTTGCAGCGGCTGGCGATATGGTAATGAACAGGGAAGTGGGGCTGCTTGCGGGTGTGGTGGTTATGATATTGTTTGCATATGTGATTTCCGTGTTTATAATTCATCAGATTAACCGCGAATCAAGTGTAATTGGTACATTTTATGCATTGGGGGTAAAGAAAAAAGAATTGCTTGTGCATTATGTAACTTTACCGACAATTATTACTTTTCTTGGCGGGTTTCTTGGCGGAGTTTTGGGATTTTCAGAGTGGGGGATGGCACTGCAGGAAGCAAGTACTTATTCTTATTTTTCTATTCCTGTTTTTCAAACAGTCCATCCTCTGTATCTGATTATTTATGCACTGATAATGCCGTCGTTCATTTCCGTAGCCGTGAATTTGGCAGTGGTTAGCAGACATCTTTCAAAAACTGCCCTGTCATTAATCCGGAATGAATTCAATATGTCGAAATCCCACCGTGTAACATGCAAGAGCAATGATTTTGTCCGTAATTTTCAGTTACGGCATATGTTAAAAGAGGTACGCGTGGGTGTTATAATGATAGTGGGAATGTTTATTTCCCTGTTAATTTTTATGTTAGGGTTAAATTGTTTTATTCTCTGCAAGCATATAAAATTGGATAGCCAGGAAAGTACTAAATTTAAATATATATACATACTTAAATATCCTATTAAATCCATTCCTTTTGAGGGAGAGGCATATTATATTGAATCCCTGTCAAAAACAGAATTTGGATACACATTGGAAATTTCTGTGATTGGTATTGATGATAATGACAAATACTTTGGTACTAGACCAACGGGCAAAAAAAATGGGATTATAATCGGAAATTCAACTGCCACAAAATATGGTTTGAATATGGGTGATAAATTTGTTTTGACTGACCGGGCAAAGGAAGCAGATTATGAGTTTTTCGTGGAGGGAATTTGTGATTATTCTGCGGGATTATCTGTTTTTATGGATATTTCTAATATGAGGGAACTATTTGGAAAAAAGGAGGATTATTACAATATGATTTTGTCCGACCAGGCGCTAGATATGGAAGAGAACAATCTTTATTCTGTTACAACGCGTGCGGATATAGAATATTCTTCTACGGTATTTGTTGATCTTATGATGCCTATGGTTTTAATGGTTACAACGGTTTCAGTGATTGTTTTTTATGTGGTAATTTATCTGATGTTGGGGGTGATGATAGACCGTTCCGGATTTGGAATTTCGCTGATTAAAATTTTCGGTTTTAAGCGCAAGGAGATACGTCGGTTGTATCTGCATGGAAATACGGTTTTTATAGCCATTGGTGCTGTGATCTGCATACCTCTATCAAAAACTTTGATGGATTCTTTTTATCCCAGGATTGTTGCAAATGTTGCCTGCGGGCTTAATTTACATTTTGAATGGTATATTTATATGTTTATTCTTGTGGGAACTATGCTGGTCTATTTTTCTGCCAATATCTTTCTTATGCAGAAGATTAACAGAATTACCCCTGCCATGGTGCTGAAAAATAGGGAATAAGAATGGATTGTTTTCCTTGTGTAATTGCGCTATAATGATAGAAAATAATTTTGGGGGAATTCTCATTTATGGGATATAATATTTTTATTTGTGATGATGAGCCTCAGATATTAAAACAACTTTCTATGGAGATAAAAGATATATTAGAGGATAGTGAAATATTTGTTTTTAAGTATGGATATGATATGTTTTCAGAGTGGGAAAACTGCGATATCCTTTTACTTGACATTGATATGCCACAGATTTCCGGGCTTGATATTGCAAGCCGCCTGACGAAAATGGAAAAACGTCCTTTGCTTGTTTTTGTAACAAGTCATGACGAACTTGTTTATGACAGCCTGAAATTCCATCCATTCGGGTTTGTGCGAAAAAGCCATATGGAGGATGAATTGAGTGAAATTTTGACTGATTGTGTGAAAGAACTTTCGGGCAGGGGGAGGTATTTTTGCTTTCAGGTCGCGGGTACAAGGATAAAATTACCCCTCTGTAAGATTTTATATTTTGAGGCAGATGGGAATTATTTGAAACTTTTTATGCAGGAAGGGGATATTTTAACGGAAGATGGACGGGGAATAAATAGTAAAAGCGAGGCTTTTGAGGTTTCTGGGGAAGTTTATCGTTTTCGTGAAACACTTGGTTTTGTGGAAACAGCACTTTCAGGGGATGGTTTTGTGCGTACCCATAAGGGGTTCCTGGTAAATCAGGCGGCGGTAAGATCTCTTGGCGTGGATAAATTAATTCTGGTAAACGGGACGTGTATTCCAATTGGAAGAAATTATGCAAAAGAGGCGAAGCACAGGTTGATGCAATGGATGCTTAGGGCATAGTTCGGAAAAGAAGAAATTGGAAACGAATTTGATATTCATTTGGTATGTACTGGATAAATGGGGGAAAAGTAAATGAGAAAGTGCAAGGATAAGGATTGGCAGCAGGAATATTTGCAGCTTGTTCAGGTGTATAACCAGTTGTCGGATGAGAAAGCGGAACTGGAATATCAGTGGAACGAGTTAAAGGCATCGATTGGGCAGCTTCGCAGACAGGATGCAGAGGTTCGCGAGTTACATGAAAGTGCACGCAAGCTTAAACATGATATGAAAAATCATCTGATGGTGGTTGCCTCCTACTTAAGCAGCGGGGAGTACGATGCCGCAAAGGTTTATGTTTCACAGATTCTTGATAAACTGAATGCAGTTCACAGCTATATTGAAACAGGAAATTTGCTAATGAACCATATTTTAAATGAGAAGCTGAACTTTGCAAGAGGGCAGGGAATTTCAGTTAAGGCGGAAATAGAAAATCTGTCATTCGGGCGGATGGAGAGCCTTGATTTTTCCGCGCTCCTGTCAAATCTTTTGGACAACGCCATCGAAGCGTGCTGCTTGACAACTGCCCCGGAACTTTTTCTAGGCATTACTAAACGCAGGAATTATGAAACTGTACTTGTGAAAAACAAAATTGATGGGTCAGTACTTGAACAAAACCCTGATTTATATACCACAAAAAAGGAAAAGGATATACATGGACTGGGGGTTGTCCAAACGAGAGAAATTGTGGGAAAATATGGTGGCATTTGTGATTTTTACGAGGAAGATGACTGGTTTTGTGCTTGTGCGTTTATCCCTGTTTAAATGGTATTATATAATTGAAAAAGAGAAAGGGCGGTATTTGAATACCCTCTATCCGCATGGTTCAAGTAAACCTCTCTGTTTATTGGGTTATAATACCCCAAGTTTGGCTTAATGTTGTAACATTGAAACATAGTGTAAATTTTTTGCAAAGTTTACAAGATACGTGGAAGAACCATTATATTTGGTAAAAACTTTTTTGTAGAATGGGGAAAAAACTTCTTGCTTCCTGTTGCCTGATGTGGTATATTATAAATAATCAAAGGAGCAACCGCCCACAAAGTGGTTGACCTCCTAGTTTAGCTATATAAGCTTACCTTCACCGGCCAAGTGACAAGGTAGGCTTATTTATTTTCGCTTATTGTTCCTACCGTCTAAGTAGGTAAGCAACGCGATCAGGAAATTACCGCCCAAAAACAATAGGCCTAAAATTTGGTATGTATCCATATGCGCCACCTCCCTCTTTCTGTATTTCCTATAATAGGATTTACGTGCCGACTGGCACAACGGCGAATACCGTTTTATAAAAGGCGGGAGGCTTTCCACCTTGTAATACGATTACTCCATAACGACAATATATCACATCTTTCGGAAGATGGCAAGTAAAATTTCATGCCCTTTAATAGGCAATATTCAAAGAATAGTGCAACCCTTATAAGCTCTTTAAACAGTCGAGTGTGGTTAAAATTTAGCGAAGGGATGGAATATGTGGAATATATAAGTAATTACCCGAGTATAAAGTTAATTTTTTGAATTTTTCAAGGAGTATTAGCGGTATCGGGTAAGGGTGGAAAAAGATTTATCAGCAAGTATTATTGCAATATGTGCTGAAATTTGTTATAGTAGAATAAAGATATCGTGTTAAAAGGTATTATCATCCCATCCTTTTTGAAGTGGGGATCTTCGTTTTGCCACTCAGAGTGATCCTATTGTGGGAACTATGAGAGTGTTTTGTGTGTCTGAATTTAAGGAAGATGACTGGTTTTGTGCTTGTGCGTTTATCCCTGTTTGAGTGGTGTTTATCCCAATCCCTTGCAAAGAAATTTTGCAGGGGATATATTTATTTTGGGTATGGAAGGATTTGTTGCTGTATGGTTGGATTTGAAAAAGTAAATAAGTTTGTACTTCGTGATTTTTCCCTTTATATTCCCAAGGGGGAACGTGTCGGGTTGATGGGGGAACCTGGAAGTGGGAAAACTACGCTGTTAAAGCTGGCATGTGGGCTGCTTGTGCCGGAGAACGGAAGTGTGCGGGTATTGGGGGAAGCACCATTTTATTGGCGCAGGAACTTTCCTCCGGTTATTTCTGCGTATTTTGTAGGAGTACCACTGCTTGACCGCAATGATACAGTTCGTCAGGGATTTGAATTGGTACGTAGTATCTATCGCATTCCGGAAAGTGTGTTTTGGGAGGATTATCAGGAGCTTTCAAGACGTATGGATTTTTTTGCGTTTGAACATAAATCCGTAAAGGAGTTGTCACTTGGGCAGCGTGTGAGGGCGGAACTTTCCGCAGCATTGATTGTAAAGCCAAAGCTGCTGTTGTTAGATGAACCAAATGCGGGGCTTGACGAAAATGGAAAAATGGCGCTGTGCGAAATCTTGACAGAGCGTGGGCAGCAGGGATTAACGGTTGTAACAGCCACAAGCGATATGGTAGGGCTTGCAAAGCTGTGTACACGTTTTGTCCTGTTAAAAAACGGAAAAGCAGCATTTTATGGGAGTGGGGAAAGGCTGCGCAGCCAATATGTACCGGCTGACAGGATGACGGTTCTTTTGGACGGAAAGCTGCCAGATTTTGAGGATTTGCCAGTAATGCAGTACAGGATAGATGGGAAGTGGCTAACACTCTTTTATAATTCGAATCATGTCACAGCAGCGGAGATTATTAAATGTATACTGACACAGAGCAATGTGCTAGAAGTGAAAATTCAAAAGCCAACGTTAGAAAGTATGGAATTTATGAAGAAGATGGAACCTAGTTAGAGCGTGACTACTTTTGGTAGGCTTTCACGCCTAATTTTCATTTAAAGTAAAGGGGGAAAGAATGGATTTTATTGAAGTTAAAAATGTAAGTAAAGTTTTCCGTATTAACAGACGGAAAAGTGGTGTGACAGGGATGCTTGCCAATTTATTTGTACCGAAGTACGAAAAAAAGGAAGCGGTAAAGAATTTGAATTTTTCGATTGGCCAGGGAGAAATGGTTGGATTTATTGGACCGAACGGAGCGGGCAAATCCACAACTATCAAGATGCTTTCGGGCATTTTATTTCCGGAGAGCGGTGAGATTACGGTTGGTGGATTTATTCCTTATAAGCAGCGTAAAACTTATGTTGGAAGTATCGGCGTTGTGTTTGGGCAAAAATCACAGTTGCAGTGGGATTTACCTGTGATTGATAGCTTTGAGTTGCTAAAGGCTATTTACCGTGTACCGGAAGGGGTTTATAAGAAAAACCTGGATCGTTACACAGGAATGCTTGATATGGGTGGATTCCTAAACCAGCCTGTGCGGCAGCTTTCTCTTGGGCAGAGAATGCGCGCGGACATTGTAGCAGCTCTGCTGCATTCACCAAAAATAGTGTTTTTTGACGAACCAACCATTGGGGTGGATGTGGTCGGCAAAGAAACAATACGGAATTTTATCCGGGATCTGAACAGACAGGATCATGTAACAATGATATTTACAACACATGATATGCAGGATATTGAAAAGACTTGTGACCGCCTGATTATAATTGATAAAGGCAGTAAGGTATATGATGGTACATTGCCCGGGATACGGGAGCGCTATGGAACAACAAGGCAGCTTGATGTAGAATTTGTTGAACACAAAGAGGTTGCACCGATTCCAAAGGTGGAAATCATTGAATTGGACAATAATAAAAAACGTTTTGTTTTTGAGAGCCATGAGGTGCATATCAACGAACTTATGGATCACCTGCTCAGTCACTATAATATCCGTGACATAAATATTTCCGAACCAGAAATCGAGAGCATAATCCGAAAGATTTACAGCGGGGAGTATCTATAATGGATGGGGAATTGTGAAACTTAAAACAGCAAATATCCTTCCAGTGCCAGAAACAATTTATGGGAGCAAAGCGGACAGAAATTGTTTCCATGGGGAAAGGTACTGGAAGGAGATTTGCGGAACTTATAATAAGGAGAAAAAAGATGATAAAACTTGCACCTTATCTGGCATATGCAAAAAAATGTTTCCTTGGGCGCAGCGCGTACCGCTTCGACCATCTGATGAATATCCTTTCTACCTGTCTGCAAATCTTTATATTCTGGGGAATCTACCATGCACTCTATGGAGAAAACACGGAAGTGGATGGAATCACCCTGCCAATGGTTGCGACAAACTTTGTACTTTCAATGGGGCTTGGCGCGGTATTCTCCACCAATGATTATTTTTTTCCCGATAAAATACATGATGGCAGCATTGCCACGGAACTGCTTCGTCCAATCAGCGTTCCGGGCAGGATGATTGCTGAGAATGCAGGCAATGCTCTGTTCAACTTAATTTTCCGATTTACCCCTGCATTAGTCCTATCCATACTGATAATCGGTATCAGCGCCCCGGCAGGAGTGGGGATGTTTATTTTGTTTCTAATTAGCGTATTGCTAGGATATGGTGTGCTTTGGGCAATCAGCTTTTCTGTGCAAATGACAGCATTCTGGTTTGTAAATGTCTGGAGCATTACAACAATTAAGAACGTATTTATCAATGTGCTTTCTGGATCCATGATTCCTTTGTGGTTTATGCCTGGATGGATGAAAGGAGTATTATATTTAACTCCATTTTCTTCCATTTATTTCACGCCCGTGCAAATTTATCTCGGGCAGCTAACCTACCAGGAAATCGCGTTAAAATGTGCGGTGCAGGGTATGTGGATAATATTGATTTATTTGGCGGGGGATTTTTTGTGGAAAAAGGGACAGAAAAAACTTGTGGTGCAGGGGGGATAATGAGAAAAATTTATTCTAAGTGGATGCAATGGTTGTTTTACTCCATGCAGTAAAGTTTTGAGAAAGGATGGAGAAGGAATATGAGAGATATTATGCATTTGGTGGGAGTTTATACGAAAACCACGGCAAGATCGTGGTTTCAATACCGTGTGGATGCCCTGTTGCGCTCATTGGCGGTGTTTTTGCGAGAATCGACGGGAGTGATTGTAATTTATTTTACATTGCTGAAATTTGATAATCTGAATGGCTGGAATATCCATGAGTTACTTTTTTTGTACAGTTTACTTTTTTTGACTTATGGAATAATGATTATTTTTTTTACGGGGTTGCGCGATTTTGGCAGGATGGTTCGGAGTGGAAATTTTGACCGTTTTATTCTGCGTCCGCGCGGACTTTTGTTCCAGCTAATATTTGCAAATGCGGATTGGTTTGCCGCAGTCGGACATGGGGGGCTTGGACTGGTTTTGTTTGTAATTTCAGCAGGAAAAGTTGGAGTTATCTGGAATTTTAAAACGGTTGTATACTACCTGTTTGCGATAATGGGCGGTGTGTTGATTCAGGGTGCAGTATTTTTGTTTCTCGCAACACTCAATATTTATCTGTTTGAAACAAGTAGTTTAAAAGAGTTGTTTTACTATAATATGCGTAAATTTGCGGGTTATCCTATCAGTATTTTTCATAGGGCAGTGCAGATTATTATAATATATATTATGCCATTTGCATTTGTAAATTATTTTCCGGCGCAATATCTATTGCGCAAGGAGGATATGGAGGGATATCCGCAGATTTTTTTGTACCTGACACCTGTAGTGGGAGTTGGGATGTATCTGCTTGCGTATTTGTTTTGGAAATTTAGTATAAAGTATTATAAAAGTTCTGGAAATTAGGATAACAGTATTGTTATCTTAATTTCTTAAGTTTATAAAAATATGCGAAAACCAGGCTTTTTGGGGGTACATAAAATATACAGAGTATGAATGTAGATATAAACTGTTATAGTGTATGGAATGCCTGGTTTTAGGTTTAGGGGAATTTCTTGTTTTCTATTCAATGATTTTCTATCTTTTGGCGGATGTAACTGGCTTTTTGAGTAAAAATATCCCCGCGATTAACAAGATCGGGAATATGACTGCGGCAAGGATTCCCTTTTTTAGGTCATCCGAAGCAATACTGGAAATATATCCAACCAGCGAGGGACCGCCGGAACATCCAAGATCCCCAGCGAGTGCGAGTAAGGCGAACATGGCGGTTCCCCCATTTTTGATTGCCGCAGATGCCTTACTAAAGCTTCCTGGCCACATAATCCCAACGGATAATCCGCAGATTCCGCATCCTATAAGGGAGAGAACAGGGGAGGGTGAGAGGGAGATACACAGGTAGGCGGCGACACAAAGCGCCCCGCTGCCAATCATGAATTTGTCCAGATTGATTTTGTCCCCGAATTTCCCATAAAATGCCCTTGCACTTCCCATTAAAATGGCAAATGTCATAGGACCTGCAAGATCCCCCACCGTTTTACCCACACCCAGTCCCCGCTCTGCAAATGTGGATGCCCATTGGCTCACAGCTTGTTCGCTCGCACCGGCGCAAAGCATCATAAGCATCAGTATCCAGAAAACTCTGTTTTTAAACAGAGCCGCCATGGATAATCCGGTTTCTCCATCTTTTACAAGCGGCGCGATCGGAACTCTGGAAAAAAGAAACGCATTTGCGACTGGAATGATAATCCAGATACAGGTAAGTATTTTCCAGTTCCCGATCCCAAAGATTTTAAAAAATAATGTGGAAAGAAGCACCACGCCGACATGCCCCCAACAATAGAAAGAATGGAGCAGGCTCATGGTTTTTTCCTTGTTTTTGGTAGGGCAGCTTTCCACAATTGGACTGACCAGCACTTCAAGCAGTCCGCCGCCGAGAGCGTAAATTGTGACGGAAATTAAAAGGCCTATGTAAGCATTTGGCAACCATTCTGGGAGTATGGCAAGTCCTAATAGTCCGAGTGCAGTGAAAATATGCGCCGTTACGGCACAGACACGATAGCCGATCCGGTCAACAAAACCAGCGGATAGCAAATCAAACAGTAATTGGATGCCGAAATTGAATGTGATAAGTAGTGTAATTTTGCTAAGCTGGATGTGATAGGTGCTTTCAAAAGTTAAAAAAAGCAGGGGTACAAAATTATTTACGATTGCCTGGACAATATAGCCGAGGAAACAAGCGTAAATAGTTTTTTGATATTTGTTGTCCATTGAAAATACTCCTTTGATAATATTATAGTTCCCAGGGTGGCTTTGCCCTCGCGCATATTATACCATGTTCTTCGAACATGGTGCCTCCTGCGGATTTATTGCTCCATAGGAGCGAACACGGTTGTGCGCTTCCTTTGGTAGAAAGCGAACCGGCGCTGATATAATATCGCCAGGTATTATACCATATTATGTGTGGATTTGCCAATGATTTGTTCATACGCTACAAGAATAATTTACAAAGCAAGATGATTATTCTATTCTGAATTTTAAATTTTTCTGTGAGAGAATCAGTGGGGTGATTCGTTTAATTAGTGAAAGGTGTTTGTCAGGTTATTTTTTTGCAGCCTTTCAGAAAGGAGCGAAATCATGGATAACGGTGCAAGTAGCTACCGCCGTTTCCTTGATGGTGACGAGGGCGGCATTGTCAGTATTATAAGGGATTATAAGGACGGCTTGATTCTGTATCTGAACGGTTTTGTACAAAACATTCATACAGCGGAAGATCTGATGGAAGATACCTTTGTACGGTTAGTGGTAAAAAAACCGAAATTTTCTGCCAGATATTCCTTCAAAACTTGGCTTTATACGATTGGGCGCAATGTGGCGATTGATTATCTGCGGCGTAATGTAAGAATGCTTCCTGTTTCCCATGAGGATTTACAGAAGGTGGAGTGTGAGGAAGCTGGACTGGAGGCATCTTATTTAAAGGAAGAGCAGAAGATCTTATTGCACAGGGCGATGAGGAAGTTGAAGTCTGAATATCGACAGGTACTTTATCTGTCATTTTTTGAGGATTTTGATAACGCCCAGATTGCAGCTGTAATGAAGAAAAGCAAGCGACAGGTGGAAAACCTTATATATCGCGCGAAAATGTCGCTGAAATCAGAACTGGATAAGGAGGGCTTTGTCTATGAAAGATTATGAAGAAGTGGTACAGGATGTATTACGGCGCAGCGTGGAGGAAATTGGGAGGAATAAAAAAAGGCAGCGGATGCTTTTGCGTGGAAGTTGTATGATCGCAGCACTTGGAATTATAATAGCGGTTGGCGTAGGGATGCGTTTCGGACGGGATTCTGGGGGTAAGGAAAATTCGGCAGGGCAGTTTGCCACGCAGGAGGATGCGGAGATTTTGGGTGCAAAGGACGTTGTGGAAGGAGATTTTGGAATGGAGGGCGGAAGGGGAGGAAATACAGATATAGTTCCGGGTGGAAACCCATCCGGTTATGATATGATATCGGACGAAAGAACCGATGGGGAAGGGAAGATGGAAAGTATTAAAGAAGATTTGCATGAGAATTTCGAACCTGCGCAGGTAGAGGAAAACTCGATCATAACCATGCCGCCAATGAAAATGATATCTTCTTACCAGGAAAAGGAAAAGGCAGTTTATTGTTATGCGGCACCAAAAGAGGGGGAATTTTTTTGTTCCACCCCGTTGAAGCACGCGATGGAAGAATATGGGGAAGAAGTTCTGTATAAGGTCGTGGTGCAGTTGTTTTGTGATGGGAGTGTAGTCGAACCGGAAAGTGAGGAGGCTAAACTTGAGGGGGAACGCCTTGCAGGGCTTGGTTATACGGTGGTATGGGAGAGTTATGGGGATGGGGAAGAAGTAAGTCAATATATTATGCTCCATGCGACGAAGAAACAATTAACAAAGTTTGATGCAGGAAACCAATATGGGTATATGTTCCGGTTTTTTGATGAGCCGTAAGAATTTATACTGACGATCACTAAAACTTGCCAGGCAACCCGACTCACGGGCGAAAGATGCCGGGAACTAGCGGCAAATTTCATCGCCCGTGAGTATATAACAGCAAGTGAATAATTTTGGATAAAGGAGAAAGCATGGGAATTCCGGTTTCGGGCGAAATGCTTTCTCCTTTGCATTCCCTGCTTTGTCTGTAAAGTTAGTATTTACAAGCGGGCATAAACTGTGATAAGATAGCGGGTAAGAAAAACAGGTAAGAGGATCAGGTTTAAATGCCTAAAAGCAAGGCGTGGTTGCAGAAATGGATATTGTGGGGACTTTATTGTTATGGCAAGGCTGTATGTTTTGATGGGAAAAAGTGCGAGCGGCAAGGATACAATTTATCACAGGCTTCTCGGGGATGCAGGGTTAGGGTTGAAACCGGTTGTTTCCTACACGACGCGCCCTCGCCGTGAAGGGGAGGAGGATGGGAGGGAGTATTATTTTGTGGATGTGGAGCGGATGCAGGAACTTAAACAGGCGGGAAAGATTATTGAGCATCGGGTATATCGGACAGTTTATGGAGAATGGCATTATTTTACGGCGGATGACGGACAGATAGAGCGAACAGGGCAACAGGATTATTTAATGATTGATACCCTTGCAGGATACCAGCAGTTAAGGGAGTTCTTTGGACAGAAAGCTGTGGTGCCGCTCTATATTGAGGTTGAGGATGGACTGCGTTTATCTAGGGCGCTTGAGAGGGAGCGTGCACAGGAGCAGCCGAAATATGAGGAAATGTGCCGAAGGTTTCTTGCGGATGCTTCGGACTTTTCACAGGAAAATCTTGAGGCAGCAGGGATTGGGATAGGATATGCGAATGAGAATCTGGAAGACTGTGTCCGTAAACTGACACAAACGATAAAATTGGAAAAATCTCCCAGTTAGGATGATAGAATTTCTTTAAGCAGATGCAAATTTTTTACCGTAAGAACAAAAATGCTTTTCCAAACTCTTGTATTTTTTTGGGGATTATGTTAAAATAAAATGTACTTTGGGAACGGCGCTACCCTTTAAGAATCCGCAGGGAACGCCATTTGTCCAATTATAACGCCGGGAATTTTACCGCCCGGGGGCTGGAGGACGGGATGGAAATTAAGGTAAACCAGATGGGACAGGTGAATCAGGTTGGGCAGAAGGCTCCAGTTCAGGAGTCGGATGGTTCCTTTAAATTCACCCTGATCAGCAATATTGAGGAGCAGGAGCTGGGCGCAAGGCTGCAGCTTATGATGGAAGAGATCACGATGCAGGGAAAGAAACTTTCCAAGCATATGGATATCCGGGATATGAAGCATTACAGGGAGCTGATCAAAAATTTTATGAACGAAATCGTGAACCGTTCCCATAAGTTCTCCCGTGAAAATTTTCTTGACCGGCGCGGCAGACACCGGGTTTACGGGATGATCAAGCTGGTGGATAAGAATCTGGATGAACTGGCGGCGGCGTTGATTGCGGACGAAAAGGACGGGATTGAGATTTTGAGCAAGATCGATGAGATACAGGGGCTTTTGCTGGATATTCTTGCGTAATGCGGGCAGCATCGGTCAGAAGGATAACTCCGGCGGGAGGCCGGCATAGAAAGGCAGGATCACATGAAAAAATTTCAGGATGTTATCGGGCGGGAGCAGATTACGGAGCATTTGCGGAATGCCATCCGGTTTAACCGTGTTTCCCACGCCTATATTTTTTATGGGGAGGAGGGCATCGGCAAGAATTTCATTGCCGATATTTTTGCGGCAGCCTTACAGTGCGAGGTCTATTCCGGCGAACCGTGCGGGGAGTGCAAATCCTGTTTGCAGGCGGCGGGGGGGAACCATCCGGATATTATACGTATCCGGCACGAAAAGGCGACGATTGGGGTCGATGATATCCGGAACCAGCTAAATAATGATATTGCGGTAAAGCCTTATAGCAGCCGCTATAAAATATATATTATCGATGAGGCGGAAAAGATGACGGAAGCGGCACAGAACGCGTTGTTAAAGACTATTGAGGAACCGCCGGAGTATGCCGTTATCCTGCTTCTTACGGACAATGCGAATGTGTTCCTGCCAACCATCCTCTCGCGTTGTGTGATGATTCATATGAGATCCGTGGACAAGGATCGGGTTAAGGCGCATTTAATGCAGGAATGCGGCATCCCGGATTACCAGGCGGAACTGGCGGCAACGTTTGCGGCGGGGAATGTGGGAAGGGCGGAACGTTATGCGGCTTCAGAAGAATTTGCCAGCCGCAGGGATGAGGTGCTCCATATTGTACGGCATATTGACGAGATGAAGGTTAGTGAAATAATTGATCTCTTAAAGAAACTGGCAGAGGATAAGGCGGCCATTAATGATTACCTTGACCTGTTGCTGCTTTGGTACAGGGATGTGCTGATGTTTAAGGCGACACGTTCGGCGGAGCGTATTACTTATAAAGAAGAAATCCTGACACTGCAAAAACAGGCTACCGGGAAAAGCTTTGAAGCGCTTGACCATATTATCGAAGCATTTGCCACGCTGCGCGCGCAGTTGAAAGCGAATGTGAATTTTGATGCGGCAGTGGAACTTCTGCTGCTGGCGCTTAAGGAAAAATAGATGGAGGGCGGTATATGATAGATATTATAGGGGTGAGATTCCGCCAGGCGGGCAAAGTGTATTATTTTGACCCGGCGGGGCTTACAATAAAGCAGGGGGATCATGTGATCGTAGAAACTGCGCGCGGCGTGGAATATGGTTATGTGGTTCTTGGTCGCCGTGCGATAGAGGAGGATAAGGTGATCCAACCCCTGAAACCAGTGATGCGTATCGCGACACCGCAGGATGATGAAATCCAGCAACGCAACAAGGCGAAGGAGAAAGATGCATTTAGAATCTGCCTGGAAAAGATTGCGAAACATGGGCTGGAAATGAAGTTGATTGATTGTGAGTATACCTTTGATAATAATAAAGTACTGTTTTATTTCACGGCGGATGGAAGGATTGATTTCCGTGAGCTGGTAAAGGATTTGGCTTCGGTGTTTAAGACACGAATTGAACTGCGCCAGATCGGTGTGCGCGATGAAACGAAGATTGTCGGAGGGATAGGGATCTGCGGAAGGCCAATGTGCTGCCATACCTTCCTGTCCGATTTTGCCCCGGTATCCATTAAGATGGCGAAAGAGCAGAACCTCTCGCTTAATCCGACCAAGATTTCCGGGGTCTGCGGCAGGCTGATGTGCTGTTTAAAAAATGAGGAAGAAGCTTATGAGTATCTGAACAGCAAGCTTCCGAGTGTCGGTGATTTTGTAACGACAAATGACGGCTTGAAGGGAGAAGTATCAAGCTTGAGTGTCCTGAAACAGACGGTGAAAGTGATTGTGACTGTGGAGGGCGATGCAAAGGAAATCCGTGAGTATAAGGTGGAGGATCTGCGTTTCCGTCCAAAGCGCCGCCGGGAGAAAGTGGCAATAGATGATGAACTTAAGGCACTCGAAGCCTTAGAAAAACGGGAGGGAAACCATTTGGAATAGCGGGGAGCAATGATTGGGGGATTGTACTTTTGTGGAAGCAATTTTAAAGGAAGGAGAGCGCTTTGATGACTTGGAGCGCAATCATTACCGGATTATACAAAATCCCGAAAAATTCTGTTTTGGTATGGATGCAGTGTTGCTGTCAGGCTTTGCGTCAGTAATGCGCGGGGAGTGTGCGATAGATCTTGGTACGGGAACGGGTATCCTGCCGATTCT
>CAMWUU010000035.1 GCA_947177515.1 uncultured Lachnospiraceae bacterium | reverse complement strand
ATTATATAATGACAATATACTGAAAAATATTGATTTTTAATCAAACGCAGCAAGAAGTCACCTGTTTCTAAGGTGGAGGATGAATTGTGTTCGTTTTGCAATTGTCAAATTTATAGAAATATGTTATAACATAATCAGTCAAAATGAAGAAAAGAGATTATTATAAATAATACTAGATATTAATGATTATCAGATATTATTGTTGCACTATCATTTCGTTCTCGTTGCAAAACCTTGAAGAAAAGGATTGGATGAAAAAATTTCCGATAGAGTGGAAGAAATATTTGAGTATCTCCCTTCAAATCAAAAAATAACACTACAAGAGTGTAATCACGATAAAGATCATATACACATACTTTTCAAAGCCCACTCGAATACGGATAAAAGCAAATTAATAAACACTTATAAAAGTTTATAAAAGTGCAGGAATTAGACTTAAAAAAAAGGAATTTTTTAAATACGGCATAAACTTGGGGAAGAATATTTTTTGGGGCAAGGTATTTGCCTGCTTGCAACAGGCTGATTACAAAATAAAGTCCGTTACGGTAAGTCAATCGCCAAGCTAGCTGTACGAGAAAGTGGCGAATAAGTGGAAAGACTTCTTGCGCAGATCTAAATTATATATCACCAAATTTATAATGGATACACTACTTAACAGTCTTCGGCCAGAACTGGCGGAGTGATTTGAACCTCGTATATTTAAGACCTATGCTGTTGCTGTGTTTAATCAAGTGGTGCTAGTCTGAAAAACAGCGGATAGAAATTATCATGCTTATTAGTTAATTTGAACGATTCATTGATTATTTTGCTAAAAGTCTGATATTTTGATATCTGCCAATGACTATCATTGTAGATTTGATTGAGATAAGTACTCAGAGAAGGACACTCTGAGGCTATTCAGCTAATAAACTGTTCAGATAAAAGAGCCAGTTATATTTTCCTGTTGGGTGGTCAAGCTACAGGTAAAAATCAGAAGTCCACCGTACCAGAATGTATTAAACCGCAGAATAAGAAAAATGAAAGGAATATCAAGGTTAATATGATTATTGAAAAAGGTGTTTGCTATGGTCGAACAACACAAGAGGTTAGAAAGCTCGGGTATCCGGAGGATAATCAGAGCAATATAAAAGTGGATAATGTGATAATTCTTACCGGTGAAGAGGTAAGTGAAATGTTTCCAAATCAGCATCTTGTCTTGAAAGTAATTGAGTTTAAAGATATTAATGCTTTGTCAAATTTTAAAAAAGCAATTGTGCTTTTTTTTAAATGTGAAGGACATTTTGCGAGTGATATGGTAAAGAGATTGCGAAAGGAAGACCCAAAGGGGATATACTTTTCAGCTACTTATTACGATCCTGTATTAGAGGGGGATCTGTTATGGTTTTAAGTATAGAAAAGGCATATAAGCGTCTTGAAATGCTGATAAATAAAGGATTTTCCAATATTGAAAATGTGCGGAAAATAGTATTTTACAACAAAATTACAACAATTCTTTTAAATTTGCGAATAAAGAGTCGGGGCGGGCAGCAGGCTATTAGTATCTATTGAGCCAATATCAGGGGCTATCATTTCCAGTTTTTCCAGTCCTATCTGATTCCAACATATAGTTGCGAATGTCCTCATATTCCATGTGCATTTTGTAATCAATATAATTTTCAATATCTGAAAGCAGAGCGTGAAAGCCCTGCTGGCGTGCGGGGCTTTTTCTGTTGCCCTCTGCCGAATTTTGCCCAGAAGAAATTACAACAATTTTACTTCATTATATGTTGTAAATGAAGATTTTTTTAAACTACCACAAAAGTGAAAATCTTTTAAATTCCATGCGTCAAACTACCAAAAATACAGTCAAATCCCCAGTGTGTATTACAACCGCTATGTAAACGGACTGCTCACCCCCTTTGTGGGGGTGTAGATTGAAATTTTAACTTTCCATGTTCTGCCCTATCTTTACATAAGCCGTTCGGTTCTTCAAATCATTTTCCATTTAAAAATCCGATAATTAACATTTCTCAAACATTTCCCAAAACTTTTAAAAATATCAGTGAGATACCATATGTTTGCAAATTGGTAAAACTCTAAAAACGTTCAAAAGGAGAAGAAACAATGGTAAATTTTCTTAAAAATGCATTCAGGGACATGAAGGAAAGCGCAAAGGCACAGCATAAGGTCGACAAGGCAAATTTTGCGGCAGCAAAAGCGGAAGCCAGGGCTTCATGGGAAGAAGCGAAAGTCATGGGGAGTTCCAGCAAGCGTAAGGCAATGATGCAGAAAGAGCGAAAGGAGGCGATTGCAAAGGCACGAAAACGCCAGGCGCAAGCGGAGGCTCGGTTCAATGCGGCTAAACTGTCAAATAAAATTGACGGATAACAAGAGGAGTGCTGTCTTCAGTACTTCAATTACACTTAACAAGTAAATGGAAGGAAAAGAGAAAAGACAGGAAGCAGGATGAAAAAGAGAAGAAAATTCAAGGAAAAGAAAAAAGTAAAGGAGCAAAAAAATGCATGAATGCAATTGAAATAAGAAATCTTTCAAAAAGTTTCCGTGGAATGTACGCGGTTGATCACTTAAATATGACAGTCCCCGTTGGGGCAATCTATGGCTTTATTGGAGAAAATGGTTCAGGAAAATCCACGACCGAGAAACTGATCTGCGGACACCTTGTACCGGATGAAGGGAATATCAAATTATTTGGCAGGGATTATACGGATGCGGGTGTCCGGGTCAGGGTTGGGGCGCTGATTGAAAACGCAGGCTGCTTCCCGAATTCCAATATATGGAATAACCTGATGATGCAGGCCATAAATCTAGGGCTTAACAATCCTGCTGGGGAGATTAGACGCGTGCTGAAAATTGTCCGGATGGAATATTCTGCAAGAACTAAATTTAAGAACTGTTCCCTTGGGATGAAGCAGCGCATTGGCATCGCAATGGCGCTGCTTGGGAATCCTGCCCTGCTGATCCTTGACGAGCCAATCAATGGCTTAGATACGGATGGGATGCGGATTATGCGTGAAATACTTGTGGATATTACAAAAAATTATGGCTGTACTGTGTTGATCTCATCCCATATTCTTGGCGAACTGGAAAAAATTGCAACCCATTATGGTATTATACGCCAGGGAAAGATGGTTATGGAAATGTCTGCTAAAGGACTGGAGGGAAGGACGCGCACATTTGCATCAGTGAAAACAAAAGATATGGATGGGGCAAAAACGGTTCTGTGTTTAAAATATAACAATGTCAGAAAAGAAGATGGTTATCTTCGTGTGTATGATGTGGAGAATACGGAAGCGATCGTAGAATACCTATTTCAAAACGGATATGTTGTAAACGAGATCCAAAAAAATAAAATCGGACTCGAAGAATATTATATTGAATTAATGTCGAAAAAGGAGAAATAAAATGACGGGTACACAGGAATTGAAGTTTGTTTCACCGGGTTTCTTTCAAAGAATAAAAGGTATGTTTGGCGTTGATTTTTATCGTCTTTTCCATACCCCCATGTATTATATTTTTCTTGTGGTTGCTGCGGTCATCCCTGCGATGATTTTAAGCAATTCGGGAACGGATGGTGTGGGGCAACTCTATACAAATACATGGCAGATTATAGCGGCGGACGCACCCTTGTATGTTGTGGGTAGTATAGGCGAATATGCCAATATGAATATGGTATTTATCTTTGGTGGCATTATGGTTTCCATTTTTATTGGTCATGATTATAAAAGCGGATATGTAAAACAAATATTTACAACCCATGCCAAAAAACAGGATTATATAATCTCGAAGAGTATTACCTGCGCGTTTGCCATGGTTTGTATGTGTGTAACTTACCTGCTTGGAGCCGTTGGTGCAGGTTTGTTTTCTGGTTTCTCATTTGAAACAGAAACAGGTTCACTTCTTTGTGCCATCCTTGGAAAAATCATTATGAGCCTTGGATGGTCAAGCCTTTATACATTCCTGAATATCATTTTCAGAAGATATTTTGGGGTTTCCATTGCTTCCTCTTTCTTTTTTGGCACAGGAATCCTTATTATTGGTGTGGCAGCAATCGTAGGAAATAACGCTGCGCTTAATATTTTCCTGTATGGATCTTCCGTTTTTGCCTGTCTTTCAAGTACGATATTAACCGTGTTAATCTGTTTTGTATGTTCGGTTTTCTGGGCGGTTATCTATAATGTACTTGGCACAATTATCCTATCAAAATGCGATGTATATTAAAAAGGAGGGCTTTTAGATGAACGCAATAGAAATCAGAAATCTAACAAAAAATTTTGGTGATAAGCAGGCTCTTGTTGGTCTTAATATGACGGTTCCTGTAGGTTCGATCTATGGATTGATCGGCGAGAATGGCAGTGGAAAATCTACAACGGAAAAGATTATCTGTGGACTGATTCATCCGTTTGGAGGTTCCATTCGGCTATTTGATAAGGATTATACTGATATAGATGTCAGGGCGAAAATTGGCATCCTGATCGAAGCACCCGGATGTTTTGCGAATTACAGTGTGTGGAATAACCTTATGCTGCAGGCTGTAAACCTGGGTATAAAAAGCGCGGAACAGGAAATAGTCAGAGTTCTCAAAATGGTGAGGATGGAAGGTGCAGCTTCGAACAAATATAAGAATTGTTCTCTTGGTATGAAGCAGCGGATCGGTATTGCAATGGCACTTTTAGGGGATCCTGCCCTGCTTGTGCTTGATGAGCCAATTAACGGGCTTGATGCGGACGGTATGAGGATTATGCGTGAAGTGCTTGTCAATATTACTGGGGGTGGGCGGTGTAGTGTTGTTATTTCCTCGCATATTCTCGGAGAACTTGAAAAGATTGCCACGCATTACGGCATTGTCCGTGGCGGAAAAATGCTCAAAGAGATGACTGCGGGGGAACTTGAGCATGGGTGCCGTACCTATGTCGCGCTGTGGACAAAGGAAAAAGACCGCGCAAAGGCGTTGCTTTCCTGCAAATATTCCCAAGTGGAGGAAGAGGAGGACAACACTTTGCGTGTGTTTGATGCAAAAGAAAGCGAAGAAATTGTTACCTATCTATATGAAAACGGCATTTTGGTCAGTGAAATAAAAACCGATAAAATTAGTCTTGAAGAGTATTATATTGATCTTATGAAGGAAAAGGAGAGCAGGTAAGATGGAAATAAAATTTGAACATAACCGTTTTGGGAAAAGACTGAAAAGTATGTTGGCAGTGGACTTTAGAAGAATGTTTACGATGCGCCTTTTCTATATTATGGCGGGTATTTGTTTTGTAATCCCGATTTTGATCTTGGTTATGACAACAATGATGGATGGCACCGTTTCCATCGACCCAAAGACTGGTACACAGACCATTGTGGAGGGGTTTGATAATACCTGGCAGGCCATAGGAACCCTGAGAAGCGATATATCTGTGACAACCATGGATTTAACCGGTATGTGCAATATTAATATGCTTTATTTCTTTCTTGCAATTCTCGTTTCCATTTTTGTATCGGATGATTTCAGAAGCGGATACTCAAAAAATTTATTTGCTGTGCGTGCAAAGAAAAGTGATTATGTCATATCCAAACTTTTTGTATGCTTTTTTGCCGGAATATGGATGCTTCTTTTATTTTTTGCCGGCGCGATGCTTGGCGGAGCCATTGCGGGACTGCCTTTTGATACAGGATTAGCTGGTATGGACGGAGTTGTAATGTGTATGCTGGCAAAGTTTTTTCTGGTCGCGGTATTTGTGCCGATCTACCTTGCTGTTAGTGTTGCGGCAAAACAAAAAACATGGCTCTCCATGCTGGGTTCCTTTGCTGCAGGTATGCTGCTTTTTCCCATGGTATCCATGCTGACCCCCCTGGATTCTGATATTATAAATGTTATTTTGTGCTTTGTTGGCGGGATATTGTTTGGTGCGGGGTTGGGGGCGGTAAGTAATCTGATATGTAATAAAACAAGCCTTTGCTGATCTGGGCTAAAAAAGATAAAAATCCGCAAAACAGAATCCGGAATCCCTAAAAGTTTTAACAAAACTTTAACATTTCCATGTTATTATGAAAAAAATTCGTGGAGGTGTACCATGTTCAAAATATTAGTGGTTGAGGATGATAAAGAGTTGAATCGCACGGTTTGTATGTTTTTGAACCAGAATGGATACGAAGCGAAAGGATGCCTGAATGCTAATGATGCGTATAATGCCATGTACAATCATACATTCGACTTGATCCTGTCCGATATTATGATGCCGGATATCGATGGTTTTGAATTTGCTAAAACGGTGAGGGGGTTGAATGAAGAAATCCCCATCCTGTTTTTGACCGCGCGGGATGATTTTTTATCCAAGCAGAGGGGCTATCGGATTGGAATTGATGACTATATGGTAAAGCCCGTTAATTTGGAGGAAATGTTTCTGCGGATTGGTGCAATATTACGGCGCGCAAAAATCGCGAGCAGCCACCGGCTGGAAATTGGTGCGCTAACGCTGGATGCGGATGAGCGTACGGCGGTTGTTGGGGAGAAGGAAATACCGTTGACCATGCGGGAATTCAATCTTCTCTACAAGCTGCTGTCCTATCCGAAAAAGACCTTTACCCGCACACAGTTAATGGATGAGTTCTGGGACGCGGAATCCCATACTGCGCCAAGGGCAGTGGATGTTTATATAACGAAACTGCGGGATAAATTTTCTGAGTGTGATGATTTTGAGATTGTTACTGTCCACGGTCTGGGTTATAAGGCGGTGGTAAGATGAATCCAAAAAGTAAGGAGGAAAGAATGGAACGTTTGCTATCCGGTCTTTGGCGGTATATGACCTTTTTTTTACTGATGGCATTTCTTATCACTTGCTGTATGCTGCTTTTTTTAGGAAGACTTGAGCAGAATTTGGGGTTGGATTTAACGCAGGATCATATCCATCAGGCGGCAATCCTGACCTTTGGAAATGTTCTTTTTTTAAGTCTGCTCTGTACATTGGTTGACGATCTGCGTCGTAAACTGACTGTGGAACGGCCGGTCAGAAGAATTATAGAAGCAGCAGAAAAAATCATGCGGGGGGATTTTACCGTCCGTATTGCCCCTCTTGGCGGAATGGGCAGTGCGGACGGTTTGGACAGTATTATCCGGTATTTTAATAAAATGGCCGAGGAACTGGCGGGGATTGAAACACTGCGCACGGATTTTATTGCCAATGTTTCGCATGAATTGAAAACACCCCTTGCAGTGATGCAAAATTATGGGATCTTGCTTGGGCAGTCTGGGCTAACGGAGGATAAGCGGATAGAATATGCACAGGCAATTACAAAATCTTCCCAGCGGCTGGCAGATTTGATTACAAATATTCTAAACTTGAATAAGCTGGAGAACCAGCAGATCTATCCCCAAAAGCAGGTCTTTGATCTTGGGGAACAGCTTTGTGGATGTCTTTTAAATTTTGAAAATATATGGGAAGAAAAAAAGATAGGGATTGAAACGAATATGGAGGAGGAAGTTTTGGTAGAAGCGGATGCTGAACTTCTGACACTGGTATGGAACAATTTGTTTTCTAACGCCATGAAATTTACGGATTCTGGTGGGAATGTATCATTGCATCTGAAATCGGAAGGGGATTGTGCCGTGGTTCAGATTGCGGATACCGGATGTGGGATTAGCAGGGAAACAGGGAAGCATATATTTGAAAAATTCTATCAGGGGGATTCCTCCCATTTTGTGCAGGGTAACGGCCTGGGTCTTGCGCTTGTAAAACGTGTGATGGATATTACCGGGGGTGATATTTTTGTGGAAAGCGAACTGGGAAAGGGGAGTACCTTCACGGTGAAATTAAGGAAGAAAAGAGGAAAATAATGCAGATAGGGTGGTAAAGATTCAATGGCAGTGTATTAACCGCCGTCTTAAGCGAATGGGTTGCGACCATATTATTTCAAGTTTATGATTGAAGCAGTATCGCAGGCGGGTCTGTGATATACACTGGATATTATGATTCGAAGGCATGATAGGAAGATCAATTTGCAGGAGGTTATCTGGTATGGATGAGAAAAAAGAGGTATTCCATTATACTTATTCTGCCACGCAGCAGGCGGAAATTAAAACGATTCGGGAGAAGTATGTCCCGACTTGCGGGGAGGAAAACAAGATGGAGCAGCTCCGCAGGCTGGATAGGAGCGTTACGAAACAGGGAACAGTCGTTTCATTAGTGGTCGGCGTGGTCAGTACGCTAGTAATGGGGTTTGGGATGTGCTGCTGTATGGTATGGGGCGGTGCGCTTTTTATCCCGGGGATTTTGATTGGCCTTGTGGGGATTGCGGGGGTATGTGCCGCTTATCCATTGTACGTGCATATTACGAAAAAGCAGAGGGAAAGGCTTGCACCGGAAATCTTGCGGCTTACAGATGAATTGATGAAGTGATTTATATTATATATTAATGAGGAGAAAAAGGATTAGTTAAATATATTTTGAGAGGTTGACAAATAGTAGACACTATGTTATTATAACAGCGACTCCGTTCGTTGTGCTGCTTTTAGTTCGGCAATGGGAAAGAATGAAAATCAAGGATTTCCCCTGTTACCAGATATTTACAATTACAACGAATGGCTTTAGGCCTTGGATATACGGATGGATATGGATTTGCAATATCAAGGAAGACAGGGGAAAGTTAGATCATTGGGCAGAGAAGATGCTTGCAAGGCTTGGCAGTGCCAGTATAGAAATAACAAAAGAAAGCAGCAGGGATAATCATCGGGGTTGAGTTTAAGAAACTAGGGAGGAGAACAGCTTAGATGCATAACGAAAAAGATATGAATCCAGTCCGTTTATACAAGAATATGGTTGGGGATTACCTGAAAAGAAACCGGGAGATGCGGGGCTACACACAGTTTGAAGTCTGTGATGGGATTTGTTCTGTTTCAACCCTGTCACGAATTGAGGCAGGTGAGGAAGTCATAAGCTTCCCGATGGCAGAAGTAATTATGAGTCGAATGGAGATTGAACTTTCAGAGTGCGAATTCTTTCTTGCAGGGGAGGATAGCAGTATGTATGAACGTCGGGAGGAGATCAAACTTTTGTTTGAAAAGGAGGAATACGAAAAAGCGAAGGAATGTTTGGAAGTATACTGGAATGAATATGGTACGAAAGATATTTGCAGACAGTTTTTCTATTTCTGGAGTGCGGTTTTAGAAGAAAGAAAATTACAGCCAGATAGGAAAAAGAAAAAAGAATTGCTTTTAAAGGCAATAGAAATAACTGTGCCGGATTACTTGAATAAATTGGAAAATAAGGCATTGTTAAGCAGTATAGAACTAGAATGCGTTGTAGAGCTGATATCCTGTGAGGAAGATCTGAATAAAAAGGAGCAGCGATACGAAGAATTTTATACATACTTCAGATGGAAGCAAAGCAGAGAAAGCTTTTTTCCGGTAGCATATCGCAAGTTTTTGAAATATTACGCGGAATGTCTTTATGAAAATAAAAAATATGACCAATGTATCCGGATTTGCGATGAAGCAATAACAGAATTGTATGGTACATCCAAGGAGGAAAACAGGTGGCATCTATTCTATCGCAGGGCGAAAGCCAGGGAGGGCAGGGGACGAAAAGAGGAGGAGGAGAAAAAGCTTTGTTTAAGTGACCTCCTGGCGGCGTACTATGTATCTTCCTTTTACTATGGAGAAGAAAAAATGGAGTCCCTGAAAAAATATATTGAGGAGGAATATGAATGGCAATTTATCAGTTAGGAAAATGTATTCGTATGATGAGGGAAGCATTGAGAATGACACAGGAACAGATGGTGGAGTGGTATACTATAAAGGAGGAGGGAAAGTATAATTTTACTAAAGTGAACATGGATTTAAAAGAAGGATATAAGAGGTATGATATATGTTCTGCACAGGTTCTGCGCCGGATTGAAAATGATACTGCGAGGAGAATAAAGGCAGAAGTATTGTTTGGGCTGATGGAGAAAATAGGTGTACTTCCGGAGCAGTTTTATGCATCCATCATGGCAGATGAGCCTTGGGCATTGAATTTAAAGGCACAAATATATACACACATGTGCCAGGGCGAATATGAAAAGGCGGAAAAAGTACTGCTTAAGTTGAAGCCAATGATGGTGCCGGGATATCCGCGAAATAAACAGTATTTGATGCAAACAGAGGCAATAATAGCATATCATAAGAAAAATATTGACGTGCAAGAATATTTAAATGTTCTTTTTGCTGCCTTACGACAAACGGTTCCGATGCTGGATGAAATTGATATTGCAGAATGGCCATGGAATGGAGAAGAGTTTTGTATTTTAATCAGCATTGCGTATGCATATCATTCCATCAAGGATAGAGAAAAGGAATTAGAATTTCTTTTAAAGCTTAAAAAAAATGTTGAGCGAAAATATATGGAATTAAGTTATTATACTGTGTGGCATACATGGATTTTGGTAAAATTGTCGAGCCTGATGTGTATGGAGAATAAGCGTGATAAATCTATGGAGTACTGTGAGGTTGGGATAATGGAGTGTAAGGAGTTTAAGATATTGGGGAGTATACATTATTTACTGTATGATAGTGTATGGTG
The DNA here is from genome assembly GCA_947177515.1 of uncultured Lachnospiraceae bacterium. Lineage (GTDB taxonomy): Bacteria > Bacillota > Clostridia > Lachnospirales > Lachnospiraceae > RGIG4057. The sequence continues at coordinate 4,405 of CAMWUU010000035.1, read as the reverse complement.
TAAGGAACAGCGGCTAAGAGAAGGATTTTTGCCAGAAGATAGGAGCGTTTTGGAGGAACAAGAGTCGCAGATAAAAAAGGAACGAGTGTTTTGTAAAAAACGACTCGTCCATGCGTATTATTTAAGTAAGGTGCAGGGTGATTTTTATAATACGGAGCGGATAAAAAGACTTTGGGAAAAATATTATCCTAACGAAACTAAATTGATTTGACAGGTTGGATGGATTTTGGCTTAGGAATCAATCTATCATCATCTATGTCCTCATATTCTGTAGAATTGCCACTTCCATCTGCAAGAAGTGTGATCTCGGATGTATCGTTGGTGTTGTTGGTCTTTGGAGTTGGAGAAAGCAGTAGTGCAATCGTTGCAATAGTAAATAATGTCTTCGCAAGTTTCATTTCATAAATCTCCTTTTCTATGATTCTGTTGTTTTTTTATTCTTGAGAGTGCAAAAGCTTCCCTTACGGCATCTGTGGCTGCCCATGGGGAGTGTAAGCACACTTTCCATATTATACTACTATATGGAAGGAGTTGTCCCTATTAAAACAAGAAAATTTTATTTTCAGTATTTGATAGGTATAGAAGTGCATAACCTCTTTTATTAGTAATGGATATTTATTGTTCTAGTGAAAATTAATACCATTAAAAACTGAAAATAAAGTTCTTACTTTTTAAACGTTACAAAAGATTAGGGATGTGTTATATTATGAGTACAAGTTGATTAGGTTAATAGAAAACTTAGGAAGAGAATTTTGTATAATAAAAGAAAGTCGAATGTTCGATAATACATAAAATAACTTGTGCAAAATAAAAAAACTAAATCTGGATGAGGAGAAATGCGAAAGTGAAAGAGGTAAAAATCCGGCTATGCCGGATTTCGAGGGGGTGGATGTTAAAAAGCAAGATTTTAGAGTATGAAGACAAAGCAGATAATAATATCTGCCTGTGAAATGGTATGTAACATGTGTAATTATGCAATCAGTGGTTTTAAGATGCAAATATATTGGTATTTAGTACTAGTCAGCAGATGCTACATAGATATAAATTTTTCTAGACCATTTGCAATGTCCTGTCCATAGTTTTTGAGATGTTGTCAATGAGAGGAAAGTTTATATAAAAGCGTTTTAATTCCGAATACGAAGTTTTATTGGATGCCGGAAAATCTGCGAGAAAGGAGGACGAAGTCTATGAAAGTTGTAATGCCTCGCTGAAGAGAGAATGAAACATTGGATGCTAAGTTCGATGTAATGCCGTATGCTGGCTGCGCTTGTTCTTACGATAAGGCAGCAGAAAGGTGGCTGACTTTGAAATGGCGGTTTGTAAACAGCCTGCTCCTTTGGGTTGTTATTTAAGAAATGGGTCAGGCTGTATTTTTAAGTTAGGGAGATTATAAGTAATGAAAAGATATATCTCATTTTTGATATGTTTATGCTTGTGCAGTTGCCTGTTTTTGGGATGTGGAAAATTAGAAAGCAATGAAAACGGTACAGATAAGTCCCAAATGGGAAATGATATAGCTGATGCCACAGATTCTCCCAATTTGCCGACTCAAAGTGTTCTGATTAATAACAAAGAGGAAATTAACAATGAAATAATGTATGAAGTTTTAGAAAATTATAAAGAAAAAAATATTTCTTCAGTATATGAAGAGGGAAATGAAGAAGAATTTTATTGTAATGTTTGTTTGGATAAAAACAAAAAGATAATTTATTATACTTGCAGCAAAGATTTGGAAGGATACCATATATGGAAATATACTCTTGTAGAAAATTTAGCAGAAAACGATGTTTCTTGGAAACGTGAAGCTGTTTTGTGGACAACAGAACTGAGTGAAAAAATCAGCAGGGGAAGAATTACTATGTTTTGCGGTGAAGATGGCAAGGAATATGCATGGTATATTGATGATGATGAGAAAACGCATTTAGTAAAACAAAATGGAGATTCTTTTGTAGAGATTGAAAATCTTGATTTGAGAAATACAGATTTTCGGCAAGTTGCGGTGTTAGAAAACGGAAATATTGTTTCCCCAGATTTAGGGAGAGAATGTTTTGTTTATAGCCAAGAAGATGGGAGTTTATTGACAAATTTTCGCAGTGGCTGGTATGAAAGTTTGTGTGTGGAAGGAAATCAAGTATATATTACTGATCAAACAGGAACGTCTATCCAACATTATGATGCAGAACAGCAAGAATTTTCGGCGACAATAGAAGCAAATTTTGATACATCTGTAAGAGTGGCAGTTCAAAATAATGATATATATGCTTGCACTATGAAAGGTATTTATCGCGCCCCAAAAGCGGGAGGAAAATTTCAAAAGATTTTAGACTCTGGAACATATCATTTTGCGAAGGAGAGTGGTGTTTTATTAAAGTTTTTTGTCGTTGGGGATGCATTTTATATCGTATATGGAGAAGATAAAGGCGTAATAAAGAAATATTTTCCAAAAGATTCTGAAGAAGTAGAAATAATAACAAATTCATTAACAATTTATTCTCTAGAGAGTAATGATGTTATTATTGATATGATTTCAGAATTCCAAGAAAAATATCCGGATACGGAAATAGTTTATGAAACAGGAAAGGAAGTAGAAGGAAGTATTACAATATCTGACTGTATTCGTACATTAAATGTAAGGATTTTAGCAGGAGATGGTCCGGATATTTTGGTTCTTGATGGATTACCTGCGGAATCTTATTGTAATAAAGGTATTTTGAAAGACTTGACAACTGATATCTGTGATTTAGAAGATGAATTATTGCCAAATATTTTAATGAATTATATAAAAGAAAACAAGATATATATGTTACCAGCTCGTTTTTCAATTCCAATGTTTCTTACTTCTGGGCAGGATGCAGAAGTATATTCTTCTTTGAAAGCTTTTGTAGAATATTCAGAGGAAGAGGGAGGAGTTTTGCCGGAAAGTTACCTTTATTCAGATTTTTTAGAAATTTCATATTATAATTATACACCAGAGATAGTATTGGAGGATGGAAGGGTAGATAAAGAAAAAGTTACTGAGTTTTTGGAGCTAGTAAAACGACTTTGTGAATCAGAACAAGCAGTAGAGAATGCAAAATGGCCTGTTACCTATCTGGAAGGGCGTAGTTCTGTAGTGTCTTTTGCAAAAGGAGATAGTGATTTTGCATTTGTAAATATAACAGGAGCATATGCACTTGGAACCTATCCTAATGCTGCATTGTTAAGAAATGGAGAACTTGTTTGGAATAATGGGATATTTTTTCCTGATACTTTGTTAGGAATAAATCAATTATCGGAAAATAAAAAAATGGCATCTGCTTTTATTCAATTTGCTTTTTCTTATGAAACTCAAAAAAGATATGTTGGTAATTATCCACTCCATATAATGGTATTGGATGAATTTGCACAAATGGATGATTCTAATTCGCTGACGGGGGATAATGAGTTAACTTTAAGATATGCAAATCAGGAACAGAACGAACAAATGATACAGATTACAAAACAGGTACATACACCATTTACTGTGGATAAAGCGATATGGGAAATTATAGAAAGTGAGTCATTAGGATATCTAAGAGAAGAGAAAAGCTTGGATGATAGTGTGGATGCGATTGTAAGCAGGATTCAACTTTATCTATATGAACAATAAAAAGTGAAATGGAGAAATATTTAAATGCAAAAAGAAGAATTGTTAGCGTACTTTTCTCAGAAACATTGGATGCTAAGTTCGATGTAATGCCGTATGCTGGCTGTGCTTGCTCTTACGATAAGGGGAAGGAAGAGTGGGCGACACAGTCTGCCAGAGAGAGGCGGTTCAGTGTCATCTTGCCAGTGTGATTGTCTTTATGGCACGGTAAATAAAGTGGCAAATGATCAGGTAGGGCGCGATAGCTCAGAATGGTAGGTGTTGCTTTCGAAGCAACGTTCCGCAAATTACCTGATTTACTAATGAATTAGGTAGGAATTAGCGGCTATGAATAGCAATTTTTTAACTGCGTAAATGGTCTAAATCTCTGGCTTTCTATTTATGTCAGGGATTAGACCGTAACTTTGAAGGATAGGGAGATAGAATGAAAAAAAGATATGTTTCGATTTTGATGTGTGTGATTATGTTTTTCTTTGGGGGCTGTGGAAAAACAACGGGAATAGAGGAATTAGATAATACAACTACATCCCCGAAAGAAAATATGGTAAATGATTCAAATGAAATTTCTCGAGAAGATATTATAAATAATGTAAATAAAGAGCAAGAGGAAAATAATTTTACTGATAAAAAGAATGAACAGAATGACAATATAAAATTTGAAGTTTTAGAAAATTATAAAGAGAAAAATATCCCTTCGGTGTATTTACAAGGTGACGGGAAAGAATATTATTCCAATGTATGTTTGGACAAAAATCGCAGGATAAAATATTATACCTATAG
>CAMWUU010000034.1 GCA_947177515.1 uncultured Lachnospiraceae bacterium | reverse complement strand
CCACTGTATTTACATAATCAAGTCTTCTCCGTGCAAAACCGGTTACATCATGTCCCCGTTCCTGCAAATAAATAGAAATGGTATGCCCCGCCATCCCTCCCGCGCCAAGTACCAAAAATTTCATGCTGCCCCTCCTATTTGGACTTATTTTCTTTCATGCGCTCCATTTCCTCCCTGATATAAGCAAGTAACAACAATTTTTCTTTTACCTGTTCCACATCTAATAATTCTGTATTATTCGAATTAAATTCTGTCAGCAAATTCCTTTCCATATCACCATGGATAAAATATTTATCATAATTCAAATCTCTTTTATCGCAGGGAACCCGATAGAACCTGCCTTTGTCCACCGCATGTGCACATTCTTCATTTGTTAATAAAGTTTCATACATTTTCTCACCATGCCGGATACCAATTACACGTATCTCGTGCTTCGGATCAAAAAGTTCCACAACTGCTCTTGCAAGAGTGCCAATGGTACATGCCGGCGATTTTTGCACTAGAATATCCCCCCGCTCCCCATTTTGAAACGCAAATAGTACTAAATCCACAGCTTCTTCCAAGGACATAATAAACCTTGTCATAGAAGGTTCTGTAATAGTAACGGGATCACCTGATCTGATCTGCTCTATCCACAATGGTATAACAGAACCTCTGGAACACATAACATTGCCATATCTTGTACAACATACTTTCGTGGTTGATGTGGTTCTGGCTTTTGCAACGATCACTTTCTCCATCATGGCTTTTGATATTCCCATCGCGTTTACCGGATATGCTGCTTTATCCGTTGAAAGGCATATAACAGTTTTTACACCTTCCCCAATTGCCGCTGTTAGAACATGATCCGTACCAAGGACATTTGTCCGGACTGCTTCCAGCGGAAAAAACTCACAGGATGGTACCTGCTTTAATGCTGCCGCATGAAAAACATAATCAACGCCGTGCATCGCGTCCCGCACAGAATCAACGTCCCGAACATCGCCAATATAAAACTTTACCTTTCCACATATCTCTGGCATCCTTGCCTGAATCTCATGCCGCATATCATCTTGTTTCTTCTCATCGCGTGAAAATACACGGATTTCAGCAATATCCGTATCCAGGAATCGATTCAATACAGCATTTCCAAAACTTCCTGTTCCACCGGTTATCAATAAAATTGAATTCTTAAATATTGACATCTGTTTTTCTTCCCAGTCCTTCCAATTCTTTTTCTAATTTCTTCATATAACCTGCTTTACTAAAATGATTTCTAAAATACTTTCTTCCATTTTCACCACATGACTGATATTTGTTTTTTTCACTTATAAATTGAAATAATGCTTTTGAAAATCCTTCAATATCCCCGGCTGGTACGCAAATACCGCACCTGGCTTCTTCAATTACTATTTTTATCATCCCATCTGCCATCCCAATAATCGGTTTTCCAGCGGCCATATACCCCTGTACTTTGGATGGCAATGTTAAACCTACTTTACTATCCGCCCCCAAAGACACAAGACAGGCATCCGCCAGTTTGTAATACTTCACCATTTCTTCTACTGGATGCCTTCCATAAAACTGGACAATATTTCCCAGCGCATGAGTCTGAACAAAACATTTCATATCTTCAAGACAAGAACCTTCTCCTACAAAATGAACTTTAAAATTTGGAACATCTTTTATCTTTTCAATCGCTTTAAGAACTGCAATCAAATTCTGGGCTTTCCCCAGATTGCCAAGAAAAACAAAATCAATGGTATCATTCTCCACGTTAAAATTCTGTGTTAGATAAGTTTCATCTGCAAAAGCTGGGAGATAAACCATCTTTTCCGTAGGAATACCATGAACTTCCTCAAGATACGGTATGAAAGTATTGGACTGTACTCCTATTTTGGAACTTCCCATATATACTTTTTTGCTGATTTTTTTCAACAATGCATATATCAGGCTTTTTTCACTTTTTATATATATCTTTGAAGATTCCGGCCACAGGTCACAGCAATATAAAAATACTGGTATTTTATTTTTTTTCGCATATTTCCATCCAGGCAATGCCATCGTAATCGGAGATAATAAATAAGTAAATACCACATCATAATCTTTTTGCAATTTACTAACTTTACGCAGAGCAGAACAACAAAAACTAATATAATTAATTATCAGTCTAAACACTCCGTTTTTACGTCCCACTTCATAACAACGTATTACATGAACACCATTGATTACCTCATCCCTCCGCCCCTTTTTATATTCCTCTGGGACAATACCTGTAGGATAATTAGGCAAACCTGTTAATACTGTAACTTCATGCTTATCCCTTACCAGTTGTTCACAAATTGGAGTTATCTGAAAATTTTCCGGATAATAATATTGGCACACTACTAAAATCTTCATATATTTCCTCTTTTCAGTACCTCATGACTTTCTGCCTGCTGTATGCTTTCCTCCAGGCTATACTTCCTATACTCTTCTTTATAATTTCCAAGTTTAGGATCATACACAAAATTCCCAAATGCCTTATCCACTTTCCCACTCACATGCCTCAACACTTTCAACATCCATCCACATCCTGGCACCAGCCAGACCTTCCTTCCATGTGCTGCTGCAATCATCCGCACTAACCTGCTTGTACTTGAATACTCTTTATTACATGGCCAGAATATTCCCGATTCCTCATTCTCTACCATCAACCGGACAAACTCTGTCAAATTCCCAATATACAACATGCTCCGCCTGTTCTTTACTTTTGGAAATACCGGCAATTTCCTTGCAAACTTCACGAGCACCGGATAATTCCCTTTGCTCCCCCTCCCATAAATCATTGGCGGACGCAGAATCACCACTTTAAAAAGATTACTTTCCAATTTCCGTATCCCGTCCTCCGCTTTTAATTTGCTATCCCCATAAAAATTTGCCGGGGCGGGCGGTGTATCCTTTTTAATTATTTTTTCTTTTCCAAGGGGCGCACTGTCACCGTATACGATGGCGGAACTCATAAAAATAAATTGTCCCACCCCTTCCGACTTTGCCTTTCCTGCCAACGCAATGGTTAGATCCGTATTCACTTTATAATAAAGCTCCCTTTGCTCCGCGGATACTTTCCCCACATCTGCGTGTGCAATTCCTGCTACATGGAACACGGAATCATAACCTGTAAAATCTATTTTTTCCCAGTTTTTATCCCGCACACTCACTGTATCCACCACATATTCCGGGAATTGTTTTATATAATCACAAAATGCATTTCCAATATAACTGTTCTTCCCTGTGACAAGTATCCGTTTCATTTCGTTCCTTTCTTTTCCACTTTATTCCCCATCCACCCACCTTACTTCTTCCTTCCATCCTTCGCATATCTTTGTTCCATCTCTCCCGTCCCGCCTTCCACTACACCATCATGCTTTAATACTTTCCCAACCGTCCCCAAAAAACACTGACAGTCAAACCGGAAACTCATTCTTTTCACATATTCCCCATCAAGTTTTGCTTTTACTGGGATTTCCAATTCATCCCTTCCATTGATCTGCGCCCAGCCGCTCAGACCCGGTTTCACATCGTTCGCACCGTACTTTTCCCGTTCCTCAATCAGGTCATACTGGTTCCAGAGTGCGGGGCGCGGTCCAATCATACTCATATCACCACGAAAAATATTAAAAAGCTGCGGCAATTCGTCCAAACTGTACTTCCGAAGGAATGTCCCTATTTTTAACAGGTATTGTTCCGGATTCTTTAGTTGGTGTGTTGGTACATCATGCGGCGTTGACATCTTCATGGAACGAAATTTTAACAACATAAAATGCTTTTTATGTAATCCCACCCGTTTTTGCCGGAACAGGGCAGGCCCCGGGTCAGAAAACTTGATCATCAGTGCAATCATCCCCATCGGTATGGCGGATACCACTATCCCCATTCCCGAAAGCACCAGATCCATCATCCTCTTCCCAAAACATGTATAAAAATTCTTTTTCATCCCATTATGTTGTTGTACACCTTCTGGTTTCCTCATAGTTATTTCCCATTCCTTTCCACCCTGTTTTCACTCTGTTATAATCTTTTCTGGTTCATCCCTGATTAACTTCTATAATAGTCATTTCATCCAAAGTTGTTCCGTTTAGATATTTTTTCAATGCCCTCCCCAACGATTAAAAACCTTCCAATTTTATACCTACCCAGATTATTTACAAACCTTCTTCTGGTACTGCATCCATAAAAGATCGTAAGACGCAAAAGCGGGAAAAAGCATTATCTACCCTGATCGGAACATGTATATTACAGTCATCTCATCCATTATTATTCCACTTAGAGAATTTAAACCTTTTTCCGATCCAACATTTTATTATTACATCCAAATCAATTCCCAACTCAAAAAAGGGCATGCTTCGCCATTCCCTCAGATATGTATAATCTCCGTTCTTACGGTTTTCTGTTCCATATCCCAAGGATTCGCCATCCCTTCTGACCGCTACCCGGACAGGATGCGGCAACGCGACAATCCCAGCCAGATATCATTTTTTCTGATTTTAAACTTCTATTTTCTTATTATAAATCGAGTCCCCTTTACAAATTTTCTAAAGAAACCAAATATCCAGTTTTACCAACAAAAAGAATGGAAACGAAATTATCCCCGTGGGATTCCCCGATTTTTCCTTCTTCTCTTACTGGCATATCTGACCACTTTGCTTCCATCCCTGCAAAAAGGACTCACTCCCCTTCCATCTTCCCGATGCCCCTTTCACATTTTCGTCCCAGCTTCCCGTGCCATACCATCCCAATCCCCGCAAGCTCCTGTATCTGCTCTTCTGTCAGACGATTGCCTGACGCGTATGCGCTCCTCTGGTTTGAAATCCATTTTCCAAGTCGGTAGCCATCCTTACAAACATAAACATTCGGCACTTCCAAATGCCCATTCTCCCTGTAGTATTCCCTTGCGTGCAAAAAACCGGTTTGCCACGGCACTGCAGCTTCCCAGACCATCCCGATCTGTTCCAGTTTCATCACCTGCCAGGTAGAAAGCTGCCCCTGTCTGCGCCCCATACGCTGACGCTGGAGCCACCCGCCGAGATTTTTCCCACCTTTTGCCACATAGCGCTTTGGGACATCCAGATTTCCATGCTCCCCAAAATATTTCTTTGCCTCAGCAAAATTCTTCTCCCAGGCAAGTTCCTGTGTTCCCTGCCAACGCATACCAATCGCTGTTAGCCTTTCCGCCTGGGCAAGGGTAAGACTTCCGGCTGCCTTGCCGGTATATACCTTGCGCTGTGTGTTTAACCATGCGCCAAGTGAATATCCGTCCGGTGTCACATACTGCCCAGGGACTTCCAGGTCACCATATTTTCTGTAATACTCTTCTGCAATCCCATACATGGTATCCCACGACGCGCCAAGCGTATCATTTAACCTGCGGAACAATTCCCGGCAGTCCGCTAATTCATCAACCACCCTGAAATGTTCCCTTATAATTTCCTCTTCCCTTCCCTCTCTGCGGCAGGCCAGCACCGCCTCTTGCAGTTCTTCCTCCACTGCGCCGACACTGAGCAGGTTCTCAATATTCAGTACAATATCAAAAATTACCGGTATCTTCTTCCCTCCCGCGGCAAGCGCCCGTCCTACCTGCTGTTTATATATAGTTGGTGATACGGTTGGTCTGAGCAAAATCACCCCATCCACCCCGTCCACATGGATTCCCTCATTCAGCATATCAATGCAGTACAAAAGCTTTAGATGCCCGCTTTTATCACACTTAAATGCTTCAAACTCCCGTGCAGCCCCTGGATCATCCGAATAGGCTGTATAAATATGTGGTGCGCGATCCACCTTTGAGAACCACTCCGGCGCGAGCGCTTTCATTTCCAGCAAATGCTCATAACTGGCACAGAATACAATATATTTTCCAGGGTTTCTTAACTGTGCCGTTTTCCCTTTCTGGTTATGCCCTTTTTCCGAAGTGTCCAAAAAACGGAATCTTTCTTTTTTGTAGTCGAGTTCCGAAGACAACTCTATGGACTTAACGGTTTCTTCTATCTTGTCAAAATATTCGGACTTTCTCTGCCCTCCGACATTATCCACCCTATCTTCTGCTGCCCCATCTGACATATTTTGATATTCTGGAAGCATGTGCCGTGCAAAAACTTCCTCCAGCCCATCCGCTTTTTCAAGTGCCCTGCGCAGCACTTCAAGCTCTTTCTCCGCTGCGTCCCGCACCGCTTTGCTTTTTGTCTGCCGCACCCGCATTTCATAGCGCGCCAGTTCTTTTTGGTACGAATAAACGGAGAGGACATATTTCGGCTCCGGCAGGATGCCCCGCGCGATTGCCGCACCCAGGCTTAATTCGGAGGCGATATTCCCGTCAAATAGTTCCCATGCCATGTCCCTGCGCGCGTCCAAGTAGCGGATGTTAGTTGCCGAAAGCCCCAGCACCGGCACCTTCGGATAGCGCGCCATCAACCGCTTTACCCCATCTCCCCACTGGATGGCTCCACAGCGGTGGAATTCGTCAAGCACAAGATAATCCGGTTTGATTGCCCCAAGTTCATCCTCGCCCATCCGCATCAGTTTCGCATAGGTAAAAAAGCGGATATTTTCAATCTTTTTACCACCTGCCTGGCTCCATTTCTCCACCTGTGTCCTAAAGATGTAGCCAGAAGGCGAAAGCCAGCAGACCGTTTCCTTTGCATGTTCCTCACAAAGCCGGAATGCAATAAAAGATTTTCCGGTTCCTGTCGGATGGATAACTGCTGCCTTCCCCGTCCTGCTTAACATCGAAAGTACCGCTTCATAGGCTCTTTGGTTGTGCTCAAACAAAATCGTCCCCATTGGCAGCTCCTTTCGTGGTAATTTACAGTACAGATCACTTATTTAAGTACATTCATTATCAAAAAGGTAATGAAGTATTGCAATGTATTACCTGCAAATATTGTAAAAATCATGATGGTTTGTACTTTTAACCGTTAGAATTGTATCATAGGATGATTAGTTTGTCAATCAGTTTAGGATTTGTTTTTTTGTCATGGATATATTTTAGTCCTAATATTATCTACCAGGAACGATAATTTTATTAAAAATACAGGATACTTTTGGGAGTTTTTTATATTTCTTTCATAATTCGCCGTCAATTCGGTGTCAGCTTTTCCTTACAAAAAAATATTGATCGGCGGTCTTTTTTGTGTACGGGAACTCCAAAAATTTTATTTTATCGCCGTCAATTCATGGTCAACAAAATTCAGAATACCCTTATTTCCTGGCTTAGCGAGATCCGTAATACATTGCAATACTTCATTACCTTTTTCCCAAAATATGTCCCCCTTTTTCTTACCCCTTCCCATTCTTTTTCATTTTCTTCCTTATATATAATATAACCCCTGCTCCTTACAACACTACAACACTGTCACACGGTAATCAATTTATTTGCAAGATATTTTCTTATCCCCCACTTCCCACTTCTATCCATACCAAACATCTTTTCTCCATTCCCCTCCCTCCCCTATAGATTCCATCATATCTCTCCCATCCTCATTTCGCTTATCTTCAACTACTCCCCTCCCAATCAAACCAGACAAATATTAGGAACATAATATTCCTTGAAATAATGTGGTCACAATCCCATTTGCTTTAAATGATAAAGAGTTCACAAGTACCACAAAAAATCAGCAGGCCAATTCTTACTAAACCCTATAACCGGAAACTACCAGAAAACAAAGCAGCAAAAAAGCAGAGGCTCCTGCCCGACCAGGCGTTTTTCCAGTTGACAAGCGGGCTGTAATCGTCTATAATATCCCGGATAGCAGGCAGTCGCTTCCTGCGTAATCCGCAGGGAACAATATGCTGATCTTATCATGGAGGAGAATGGTACTTATGGCAGAAAAGAAAAATATTTTGACGTATGCAGGCTTAAGGCAGCTCGAGGAGGAGCTTCAGGATCTGAAAGTAAACCGCCGCAGGCAGGTAGCCCAGAAGATCAAGGAAGCCCGGGAGCAGGGCGACCTTTCGGAAAACGCAGAATACGACGCGGCGAAAGACGAACAACGCGACATTGAGGCACGCATTGAGGAGATTGACAAAATTCTCAAAAATGCAGAAGTCGTTGTGGAAGAAGATGTTGATGTGGATGCAATCAATATCGGGTGCAGCGTAAAAATTATGGACATGGAATTTGAGGATATTTTGGAGTACAAAATCGTTGGTTCAACCGAAGCAAACAGCCTAAAGGGAAAAATTTCCAATGAATCCCCTGTGGGCAAGGCCTTAATCGGGGCAAAGCTCGGGCAGGTTATTGAGGTGGAAACGCAGGCCGGAGCCATCCAATACAAGGTGCTTGAAATCCAGAAGACGAACTAGGTTTTCAGATATATCCTAGTTTTAATATTCACAAATAATTATAGAAAAGAGGGATACCGTGGCAGAGGAAGTAAAGGAAGCAAACGTGGAAGAAACCACACAGTCAAAGGAAGAAATTAATAAGCTGATCCAGGTAAAACGCGATAAACTGGCGCAGCTGCAGTCGGAAGGCAAAGATCCGTTCCGTCTTACGAAATATGACGTAACACACCACAGCCAGGAAATTAAGGATCATTTCGACCAGTTAAATGGCACGGAAGTTTCCATTGCCGGGCGCATGATGCAAAAGCGCATAATGGGCAAAGCATCCTTCTGTAATGTGCAGGATCTGCAAGGCAATATCCAGTCCTATGTCGCGCGTGATTCCGTTGGTGAAGAAGTTTATGCTGGATTTAAGAAATTTGATGTGGGCGATATCGTTGGTATCAAAGGCAAGGTTTTTTTGACTAAAACCGGGGAAATCTCCGTTCATGCAGAAGGAATCACATTACTTGCAAAATCCCTGAATGTCCTGCCGGAAAAATACCACGGCCTGACAAACACGGATCTGCGCTACCGCCAGCGCTATGTGGATCTGATTATGAACCAGGATGTAAAGGATACTTTTATCAAACGCTCCAAAATCCTTGCTGCTATCCGCAAATACCTTGCGGGCGAGGGCTTTATGGAAGTGGAAACGCCACTTTTGGTTGCCAATGCGGGCGGTGCGGCAGCCAGACCTTTTGAAACACACTTCAATGCGCTGGATGAAGATTTCAAGCTGCGCATCTCCCTGGAACTTTATTTAAAGCGCCTGATCGTTGGCGGTCTGGAGCGCGTTTATGAGATCGGACGCGTTTTTCGCAACGAGGGCATTGATACCAGGCACAATCCGGAGTTTACCTTAATGGAACTCTACCAGGCTTATACGGACTACAATGGCATGATGGATCTTACCGAAAAACTGTACCGTTATGTAGCGCAGGAAGTGCTTGGCACCACGAAGATTTCCTACAACGGCATCGAGATGGATCTCGGTCAGCCGTTTGAACGCATCACGATGGTGGACGCGGTAAAAAAATACTCGGGAGTGGATTTCCATGAAATCCATACGCTAGAGGAAGCACGGGCGGCAGCAAAAGAACACCATGTGGAATTTGAAGAACGCCATAAGAAGGGGGATATTTTGAACCTGTTTTTTGAGGAATTTGTCGAAGAACACCTGGTACAACCGACTTTTGTAATGGATCATCCGGTCGAGATTTCACCCCTTACCAAGAAAAAACCAGACAATCCGGAGTATGTGGAGCGCTTTGAGTTCTTTATGAATGGCTGGGAAATGGCGAATGCATACTCCGAGTTAAATGACCCGATCGACCAGAGGGAGCGCTTTAAGGCGCAGGAAGAACTTTTAGCCCAGGGGGACGCTGAGGCAAACACAACGGACGAAGATTTCATGAATGCCCTGGAACATGGGATGCCGCCAACAGGCGGAATCGGCTTTGGGATTGACCGCATGATTATGTTGCTTACGGATTCCCCAGCCATTCGCGATGTGCTCCTCTTCCCGACGATGAAAACGCTTGGCGGAAAAGACCAGTAAAATCAAGGGTTTGCGGTACTTGGACTTGTAAACTACAACAAATTTACAACGCATAATGAAGAATAATAAGCGTTAATGAATAGTTGTACTCATAAATCCAATTCAATATTTTGTACGATAAGGACACTTTTCTAAAAGAAAATTTTAGGGAAGTGTCCTTTTTTGTTATGGTCAGCAAAGCAAAATAAGACTACAAGAGGATATTTAATGGAAAATGGTCAGATTATTCTTTGCCATGTCTAAGGAAGAAATGGAAAGCACCGATATAATTATGGGAGTGAGTGTGATGCTGTATAAATACATAATGGCTTTATATATGCATTACCTACCTATTTACATCAAAACGATAGCTTTATAAAATATAAATCTTGGTATTGGGATATGTGAGGTAAATTCATGGCAAAAGGTAAAACGGTTACATGGGAAGCAAAATATGAAATAATTAAACAATTAGGCGAAGGAGGAAATGCAAGGGTATTTTTGGTTAAGGATAAAAAAACAAGTGATGAATATGCATTAAAAACCCTTTATAATAAATCTGAAGAAAAAAAATGCAGATTTATTGATGAAATACATATTATTTACCAAAATTCAGACATAAAAGGTATAATACCTATTATAGACTATTCAGAGAAAGAATATTGGTATACTATGCCAATGGCTATTTCTGTTATTGATTATATTAAAAGTGAAAAAAAAGAAATCAAAGAAATAATATGTGGTGTAATAGAATTAGCAGAAACTTTAGAAAAATTACATTCAAGGGGGATTGCTCATAGAGATATCAAACCTTCTAATTTGTATTACTTTGATGGCAGATATTGTTTGGGAGATTTTGGCTTGGTAGAATTTCCAGATAATCCGAATGATTTTACTAGGTCTGATAAAGGATTAGGTGCGGTGTTCACGATTGCACCTGAAATGAAAAGAGATCCCAAACATGCAGATGGCAAAAAGGCAGATGTTTTTTCTTTAGCAAAAACTATGTGGATGTTATTGACAGGGGATGAAAGAGGTTTTGATGGAGTATATAACTTTCTTGATAAGAGTCATAGTTTAAGGAGTATGGATAAGTTTAAGGAGGAGCATACTGTTGAAATTGAAAAGTTACTTATTAGTTCAACAGACAACAATCCAGAAGAACGTCCTGACATAGTCAGTTTTGGGAAACAGTTAAAAGAGTGGATAACAGTAATCAATGATTTTGATAAAGTGCAAGAAAGTGATTGGCTCTTTTTAAACAGCTACTTATTTGGAGAAAATCAACCGGAATCTTCATCGTGGAAGGAACTAAGGGGGATTGTTAATATTTTAAATATTATTGGTTCGATTCCAGCATATAATCATATGATGTTTTCCGATATGGGTGGATTGGATTTTGCCTATGCAGAAATGGCTTTTGAAAAAGATTGTATATACATATATGACACCATGGGATACTGCTTTGTAGTAAAACCTAAGAGATTATATTATGAAGGGTTTGATGAATACTATAAGTGGAATTATTTTCTTTTAGAATTGGATACGTTACCACCAATAATAAAAAAATATGTAGAAATTAGTTGTGAGCAACTTGTAGAAGATTATCCGGGACATTATGTGTCAGCAGAATATGCACAGTATGGCGTGTATGATTATGATAGCGGAGAGAAGTTGCCGCCAAATTATAAAGTTGTTAGTAGATATTTGAAAGGGAAGTTTTTAATTGTTCTTAAAAACGGCCCTTATAATCACATATCTTCAACATACGATGGAAGGCATGGCATGTGTAGTAATATCGAATTTCGAGATTACATTTCAAATTTAATTGAGCATGTTGAGCGGTTAAAAGCGGAAGGGGGAGATGAAGATCAGATTTTGAACAGTACATATGTAAGCAGAAATCCTTTTGAAAAAAAAGATCCGATGTTATACGAAGAAAGAGTAGAATGCAAAAGCCCACAAAAATATATCAGTGAGAATAAAAATTTATGGTGCTTTAAAGACTTGTTAGTAAAGGATGAGAAACAATATGATGGTAATATAAGATTCTATTTAAAATTCAATAGCGTTGAGGGGGATCGTTTTAGTTTAAGAAAGAGAGGATTTTATTTATGTAATGATGGTTTTATAAAAGAATCTGAAAAAGATAAATCAGACGATATTTATTATAATTTCCAAAGAAATATAATTATCAACATACGAAATAAGTGTAATAATATTATGAGAGAAAAATGTCTTTGTGAAGGATACGATGTGTATGAATATGAATATGACTCTTTCTTTTCTATTATGTTAGAACGGTGTGGGAAGCCAACCCATTTATTCACTGAATCAGAAATCGAAGAACTCATGCGAAAAGCAGATGACAGAAAAACAAATATTTTGGTCATTGATGAAAATGGATATGCTCAAATGATACAAAGTATTAGTGAGAGTCACTTATATCCAGTTAGGAATGAAGCATGGCAAGCTGGAAATATGTATGTGGGAAGATACTCTAGCTTGTCAGATTTAAATCGCACATACATTTGTTCTTTGCAGGGATGGTTGATGTATTTAGAGGCAGGGACAACTGTACATATGGACTATATGCATGATAACAATAATATAGAAGAACTTATACAAGAAATAAAAAAATATTATTAGCAAGGTAACAGCGTCAGGGCAGTTATAGACCGTAAACAGCAGTTTGTAGCTGCCCTTTTTGTATTTGTGGAACTTTTGGACATGAACCTGGTATAATAGGACTAAATTAAGAGAAGCCCAGTAAAATCAAGGGCTTGCACTATATTTAGTCCTATTTTTTATAAGCCCATTTTAGATCAGGATTGGGACAGCGATGGTTAAAATCCAAAACCTACATTATGAAAGTCAGATAATGGCTGATTACTGATATAGTCATTCCATGGCTTTAATGAAAGCGAGGTGAGAAAAAATTTACATTTAGGCAGAATCAAATCGGTCCTCAAAACGGATACTCCGTTGGGAATTGCTGATTTGGTTCTGTCCTTTTGTTCGCAATACTGTAAATGCATTTGGTAAAACAAAAAAGTGAAAAATCTAATCCACTAAAAGATGTCGTTAAAAAGTGCAGCTGGAAATGACAGTCTTTTCCCAAAATGCGGCCAGAAAGTGGCGGCATATGTGTATATAAGGGGTTTTAGGGGATTTTTCTCCTAACCAGGGGCATGAGATGTCTCTCATGCGTATCTGGCAAATTCCCCCGCAATTTGAATCACAGCCCTGCGGTTTGGGAAAAACACAGTTATGAGAAACAAATTCTGTATGCCATAAAAATGAATTTTTGCAGAAATAAAAGAATTCGGTAAAAAGGAAGGATATAGCAGCTTTAAAACCTTGCAAAATAGGTATCTTATGCAACAAAACATTTTCACTTCATCCTAAAGGAATATCGGAGAGATTGGTATCTCATTATCCTTTTCCTTTTTCCTACTAAATGGAAACTGTGGGATGATGGATTCATTACAAATGAAATAAATATTCTTGTCCGTACTTGATTTTGCCACTATAATATATATGACAAACTATTCACGCCCTCCAATCAATCCACTGATTCACTGTATTTTGCCACTATAATATATATGACAAACCCATGTGAAGTTGAAAAAGGATTATGCAATCAAAAATTGGAACATGGCAATATAAGACAGGAAACACAGCAATGTTATCAAAAAATCATATTGCACATACCGAGGGAAGCAAATATTGAATCGATTTTTGGGCTGTACAGAGCTGCCACATTGACTGAACGATTAGCCCTCATACTGTGTTGGATACAATGTAGATTCACATTCAGGATATTGTGATTCAGAGTTCTGATGGGGGCTTCGATTTAAAAAGTCTTTACAGATACAAAGGATTTTGTGGATATAGCAGATATGATTTTAAATGCATAAGAATTTCCGATAAATGTGTGTTATGTAATGTAGTTTTAAGATTTTTTATTGCTATTGAAATTGTTCCCCAAGTTGGGGAACAATTTGAAATAGGTGAAAGCAAAAAGAATGCTGTCCAGAAATAAGGAGCAGATTGAAGGCATTAGTGAAACAAAATGAAAAGGGACTGGGATAATGGAAGAAAGCAAAGAACAAACTATCAAAAGGCTGCAGGAGCAGGTTGGGGTATTGCAAAAGAGGGTAGGATATCTTGAGAAGCTTTTGGACGAGGCAGATATTTCCTATGATAAAGATTACAATGAGTACAGAGAAGATACTAACAATGCAGTAAGTGACCAAAATCTAAAAGAATCTCAAAAAAATCAGGGATCCAGAATCATATCGGAGACAATTACCAAAGACCACGCAAAATTTTTTTATTCCATGTTCAAGGGAAGGACAGATGTTTATAGTAAAAGGGCAGCAAAACCCGATGCCAAAACGGGTAAGACGGGATATTATACACAGTGCTGGAATTTCTGGAAGGACGGTTTATGTCCGGAGAAAAGAGGAGCCCAGATCAAATGTGCGGACTGTGCAAATCAGCGGTATAAGCAGCTTACAGGTGACGACCTGATGAATCACCTGATTGGGGCAAAGGAAGACTGCTCTGATGTCATTGGCATCTATCCAATGCTTTCCAATGAGACATGCAACTTTTTGGTATTTGATTTTGACAACCACGAAAGTGATAATCATTTGGACGACGATGCTAACACAGGTAATGACTGGGTGGAAGAGGTAAATTCCATGCGTATGATCTGCTCGCAGAATGATGTCGGTGTACTGGTAGAGCGTTCGCGTTCCGGGAAAGGTGCCCATATATGGATTTTTTTTGAGGAGCCAGTGCCATCTGCCACTGCGAGGAAATTTGGCGATGCGCTTCTCACAAAAGGCGCAGAATCCGTCAATCAAAAAACATTTCAGTCTTATGACAGGATGCTGCCGACGCAGGATTATATGCCAGCGGGAGGGCTGGGCAATCTGATTGATCTTCCATTGCAGGGAAAGGCACTGCGCGAAGGCAATAGTGCATTTGAAAGAAAAAAGATTTGATACAGGACAAACGCATGAATGAATAAATTGTGAACAAAAAGCACTTTTACTTAAAA
>CAMWUU010000033.1 GCA_947177515.1 uncultured Lachnospiraceae bacterium | reverse complement strand
GTTGGATTGGAGGGGATTGCGATGGGGTTTAAACCGGAACATCTGGATTTTGTGCTTAGCCCATATACGGGGCTGACGAGGGAGAGCTGGATTGAGGCGGGGGAGTATATGCTTAACGGGATTTTCCGGCATATAAAGTGTTTTGATGATCCAGTGGTGGTGCCGCGCCAGGAAATGAAAATTACTTATCCGCATCTTAATGCTTTGGGGGAAGCGCCGCTTGCCGAGCGCAAGGCGGAGATGTTTGAAGGGCTGACGAGATCGTTTTTTATTGCCGCGCCCCTGCTTTCTATTAAACCGGAACTTACAGTCTGCGGTTATAAGTTAAAGGACTATTATAAAAATCAGATTCTGCGCTCGTGCACGCAGGGGGATGCGCACTGTGTCGGGACTTATGAGGAATTGCAGGAGATTACCGGACATTCTGACTTGTTCCGTGCATTCCAGCAGACGGTGGAAACCTGCGCGCTTGTGATTGGGCTTTGGGCGAGCCGGGATGTGATTTGGGAGGAATTTACAAAAGAGGAAAAAGATGTGGTTGCTGCATTTCTTTCAAGTTTTGCGCATGCAAATACTGTCCCGCAGAACTGGCGTATGTTCAATATGCTTGACCTGGCGTTTTTACATATGGAAGGTTACCCGATTGACCATGAAATTATGCTTGACCATGCGCAGGCCATCCTTGATTATTATGTCGGGGATGGGTGGTATCGTGACGGGCAGAGTTTTGATTATTATTCCTGCTGGGCGTTTAATTTTTATGCGCCGCTCTGGAATTTGTGGTATGGTTATGAAAATGAGCCGTTCCTTGCGAAAAAATTTGAGGAATATTCTAATTGCCTGATGGAAACATATCCGGACTTTTTTGATGCAGATGGATTTACAAATATGTGGGGGAGAAGCTGTATTTACCGTTTTGCAAGTACAAGCCCGTTTGATGGTAATCTGATGTTGT
This sequence comes from uncultured Lachnospiraceae bacterium, assembly GCA_947177515.1. GTDB lineage: Bacteria > Bacillota > Clostridia > Lachnospirales > Lachnospiraceae > RGIG4057. The sequence goes on along the minus strand of CAMWUU010000033.1, from coordinate 14,050 downwards.
CCGGTTCTTCTGTAGATGCTGGACTTGCAAGGCGGATTGCATCCGGTTCCCTGATGCAGTTTTTATCGCGCGATGATTTTGCCGTTGAGGGAATCCCGACCATGGGTTTTTACGGGCAGTTTTCTCCGCTTGTGCAGGGGTATTCCTGTGCGGAATCGCCTTTCTGGATGGGAAAAGCTTTTTTGTGCCTGCATTTGCCAGGGAACCATCCGTTTTGGACGGAAACAGAAAAAAATGGAAGCTGGGAAAAACTGGAAGAAAATGGAATAAAGGAAACGGTGCTCAACGGTCCTGCATTGTGTTTTACAAACCATAAGGCAAATGGGGAAACCATTTTGCGCACGGGGAAGATTGTGAAAAATGTCGGGGATAAACATGGGCTATGGAATTATGCGAAACTTTGTTTTAATACAAAGTATCCATGGGAGGCAACCCCGCAGGGCGTGGTGGTTCCGGTGGAAGAAGTGGTGCAGGGGACAGGAAGGACAGTGCCTGGGAGGCAAACAGATACAAATGCGCAGACAGATTTAGCTGCGATCGGTGAGGTTGAATCCCAGCAGTATGTGTTAAAGGATCTGACTTACAATACCGTATCCCTTGCTAACGCGACTTTCTGGGGCGGTGTAAAGGATGGCATCTTGTACCGCAGGCAGTATTTTGATTATCGGCTGAACACGGAAACACACTGGATTCAGGGGCTTTTTTTGGCAGATTTCCCGGTTCCTTACGGGATTATGCGTGCGGATAAGATGAAGCTGTTCCGCCGTCCTGTCCGTTTTACGCTTGGCGCTTACGGTTTTCCGGACAATGGGACGACGGTAAAGGAATACCGCGAAGGCGGCGCTAAGGCTGTTGTGCTTAGCGGGAGGGATGCAACGGGAAAACCGCGCCAGCTCGCAATGACCATCTACGATGGATGGGATAAGATGGGAATTATTTACAGCACTGGGACAAACCCGGACTCAAAAAATTCCATTGTGGTTTATGCGGAGGCGGAAAAGAAAAAGCAATATGGCGGCGGTGAGTCCTATGTAATGATTTCCCAGGTGATTACAAAGGAGGATGAAAAACCGTTCACCAAGGAAGAAATTTTCCCGATCCGCTCCATTTTCTACACGGATAAAGCGGGCTGCGGAACCTTTGGCCCAGTGCGGATTTTGCTAAAGAACGGGGAGGAACGTGTGGTGGATTATGAGGGGATGGAAGGGAATCTAAGGCTATAATAGGAAACGGGTATAGGGTTGGGCGGATACAGGACTTTTTGGGCAGTCTGTAAATGGCGAAGACAGAACGCCGCCAGAGCAGGGGCAGTAAAAGTGCTCTGGCGGCGTTTCACTTTTTATTCTATCTCACAGATAAAAACCATCGGGCAAGGCGACCCTCCGTTTTCATTATTATAATTGCCATTGCATTCGCCTCGTTTGATCGCTTCCCTGACGGTTGCAATAAGAAGCGCGTTTTGTGCATAAAGATATTGTTTTTGCAGCGGGACACTGTCTAAATGTGCTGGGATTTCCTGTTTTTTTCCCTGGAAAAATCCGGTGAGAAGACTTCGGATATCTTTTGAAAGTTTTGTTCTAACCTGTCCACATAGTTCCCAGAGATTATCTGCCTGCGCCGTATTTAAGAGCGGAATGTTGATTTTTGGTTTTCCATTTGTTTCCAGTAAAATTTTGCATTTAATCAGCCACGGGATTGCTTTTAAATATTCGGTGTTAAAACCTACGGATTCCGGGTTTGCCCCTGTACAGAGCAAGCAAAGTAATTTGGTGAGGACTGCATCAAAATCTTCGTTTGCTAAAAGGAAAGGGTATTCTGCCATCCGGTCATAGGAATGCGATGAAAAGCCTTCCGCGCTGTAGGTGTGAAGCGCTGCACGTTTGCAGCCTGCAAAATGATTAAAATATTCATGGCGTTCCCCCGCATACGAATGTGCGATCAGATCCGTATGTTCCTGCGGATGGAATTTCGAAAAAGAAACCGTCCCAAAGGCAATCCACGCACCGCCATCCGGTCGGTCAGGGAAGTTCTGCGCAGTATTGAAAATATCGCAGAATGTTTTGTAGATCCCGTAATCAAGGCAGTGGAATACGAAATATAATTCGAGCGAATTTTTGGCATCGAAGCTGCCAGCCTGATAAAAATCCGTTTTTCTTAATTGTTGCAGTCCTTTGCGGATTGCCCCAAAGAACAGGTCAAAATGTTGATGTACCAGTTCTTTTTGTGCGGGGATATATTTTTCTTTTTCTTCGATGGTGGAAATCATAAAATCAGTATAATATCTTGTTCCAGTCTGGCGCATCAGTTCGCCGTCCACCAATGTTTTAATGTCCGGTTCAATATAAGCGGTTGGAATTCCGATGGCCTGTGAGATTTCCTCAATCGTTAGCGGTTTTTTGTACGCAAGCCATAAAATATTTTGTATGGTTAAGTCCCTGTTTACAAGTGACATTGGTTCGCCCCCGCGTCCTGGCATTCCACTGTTGCTGATGGAGAGCATAACAGGGGAATAACTTTGTTTTCCATATTTTTCCATATACTCCATTCCTTTCCTGATTCGTTCCCTGCCCAGATACAGCCTGCTTTTTACAGTTCCTTCCGGGAGGCTAAGTGCGGCGGCAATTTCCGCAATGCCTTCCCCGTCCATATAGTAGCGGACAATGATTTCTCTGTAGGTTGTGGCAAGATGGGCGACTGCCCTGCGCACGCTGTATGCTTCCTCTGCCTTCTCCAATGTATCGCCGTTTTCCCGTTCATCCGCAAGATCAAAATCGCAGCCTATAAAAATGGTTGGCTGGCGGTATTTTTTGCGGAGCATATCGTTGAATTTGCGGTTCATCACGGTAAGTAAAAAGGCTCGCATATTCTGGATAAAATTGCCACGGGAAAGGTAGGAGAGTGCCGCAAGCAATACTTCCTGTGTCAGATCTTCAGCGTCGTAACTATTACCACATTTTTGAAGGGCTGTTGCCAGCAGGAAATCAATTTGGTTTTCAAGATTTTTGTTTTGCATTGTAATTTGCCTCAATTTATACTGATGATTACTAAAATTTGCCAAGCAATCCGATTCACGGGCGAAAGATGCCAGGAACTGGAGGCAAATTTCATCGCCCGTGAGTATATACTGCATATCGGATCGATTGTGTGAAAGCTGCTTTCCCTTACAAGGTCGTGGGGAAAAAGGATTGGTTTAGTGATTTAAAAAAAAATAAAAACAGGAATCCGGGAGCAAAAAATCCAGGGCTGCTTTTTTCTGTGGCAGCCCCGGATTCTTATTTTTGGTATCCGAAATATTATGCGAAATTGTATTAATCTGGAAACGCTTTCGCCTTGTTTGGATGGTGGGAATTTGTTTTGGTACGCTATAAAATATCAATATATTCCCCGGAAAGCGCTTTGTTCATACTGCGCACCGCACAGAATTTGCCGCACATGCTGCAGGTATCCGCGTGGTCGTCCTCCGGTTTGCGGCTGTCGCGGATTTGTTTTGCCGTATCCGCATCGAGCGCACATGCAAACTGTGCATCCCAGTCAAGGTTCCTTCTCGCATCCGCCATGGAATCGTCCCTGTCCCTTGCGCCAGGAATGCCCTTGGCAATATCGGCGGCGTGTGCCGCGATTTTGGAGGCGATAATTCCCTGTTTGACATCCTCTACATTTGGAAGCGCAAGATGTTCTGCTGGGGTAACATAGCACAAGAACGCCGCTCCATTCATTGCCGCGACCGCCCCGCCTATGGCGGCGGTAATATGGTCATAGCCCGGCGCAATATCCGTTACAAGCGGTCCTAAGACATAAAAAGGTGCGCCCATGCAGATGGTTTTCTGGATTTCCATATTGGCGGCAACCTGGTCAAGCGGGACATGTCCCGGACCTTCTACCATAACCTGTACATTGTGCGCCCACGCGCGTTTGGTCAGTTCCCCAAGTCTTACTAATTCTTCGATCTGGCAGACATCGGTCGCGTCGGCTAAGCATCCTGGACGGCATGCATCACCGAGGGAAATGGTAACATCGTACTCCTCGCAGATATCAAGAATTTCGTCAAAATGCTCGTAGAATGGATTCTCCTGCCCGGTCATGCTCATCCAGGCAAAGACAAGACTCCCGCCCCGGCTGACAATATTCATTTTGCGCTTGTGCGTGCGGATCTGTTCGATGGTTTTTCTGGTAATACCGCAGTGCAGTGTAACAAAGTCCACTCCATCCTCGGCATGCATCCGGACAACGTCAATAAAATCCTTTGCGGTTAAGGTGGCTAGGTCGCGCTGATAATGGATCACACTGTCATAGACTGGCACGGTGCCAATCATAACCGGGCATTCGCTTGTGAGTTTCCTGCGGAAGGGTCTTGTGTCGCCGTGGCTTGAGAGATCCATAATGGCTTCCGCGCCAAGGTTTACCGCACTTATAACTTTTTCCATCTCAATATCATAATCCTTACAGTCGCGTGAAACGCCAAGGTTAACGTTGATTTTGGTGCGCAGCATACTGCCCACGCCCTCCGGGTTTAAGCATTTGTGGTTTTTGTTCGCGCAGATGGCAACCTTGCCTTCTGCGACTAGTTGCATCAGGCGGCTTTCTTCCATTTTTTCCTTTTCTGCGACAATTTTTATCTGTGGTGTAAGGATACCGCGGCGTGCGGCATCCATTTGGGTGGTATAAGTAACTTCCATTTTTTTCCTCCCATTATATTGTGTATACAGTGACAAATTACGGATCAGGGTTACTAGGTTAAGGAAGTAGTATTTTGCGGATTATCCTTTCAGCCGGTACATATGATTAAGTGGTCCCGACCCAGCCCCCAGATCCAGCATATCGAGGAGAGCGCCGGAAAGGTAATCCTTGGCATTTTGCACGGCCTGCCCTAGGTTTTGTCCCATGGCTAGATTGCTTGCTATGGCGCTGGATAAGGTGCAGCCGGTGCCGTGGGTATTTGGGTTGTCAATATGCTGTCCCGGGAACCAGAGCAGTCTGTTATTGACGCAGAGCACATCGTTGGCCGTGTTTGTTTGGTGCCCTCCCTTGACTAAAACATTACAGCCAAAATGCTCCTGCATCCATTTCGCTGCCTGTTCCATATCTTCTGGGGTGGCAATGTGCCTGCCGGAAAGAACTTCCGCTTCCGGGATGTTTGGCGTGATCAGCTCGGCGAGCGGCAATAGTTTTTCCCTAAGGGCATCAATGGCATCTTCGTCGATCAGGCGTGAACCGCTGGTCGAAACCATAACGGGATCCACCACAATATGCACCGCACGGTGTTCTTTTAATTTGTCGGCAATTACCCCGATTAGTTCTGCCGATGCGGTCATGCCAGTCTTGACTGCGTCCGGGAAAATATCAGTGAATATGCAATCAAGCTGTTTGGCCAGAAATGGTGCGGTAACTTCCATGATATCATAGACACCGGTTGTATTCTGGGCGGTCAAAGCAGTGAGTGCGCTCATGGCGTAAACGCCGTGCGCGGTCATGGTTTTGATATCAGCCTGAATGCCAGCGCCTCCGCTAGGATCACTCCCGGCGATTGTTAATGCAGTATACATAAAATCCTCTTTTCTGCGTTATTGGAAACGCGAAACCATTGCATTAAGTTTTCTTTTTACCGCAAAAAGCGGGTTTGGCGGCAGAAGGTGGTGCCCCCAATCTGTCCCCATTCATTTACAATTTTCTAAAGCATGTCTGCTAGTGCGCGCAGGTGCCTTGTGGCAGCGCCAATATTCTCCTGTGCAAACAGTGCGCTGATTACGGCGGCTCCCGCGATCCCGCTCCCGTTAAGTTTTGGCAGGTTTTTTTCCGTAATACCGCCAATGGCGACCACCGGGATATGAACGGCTCTGCATATGGCGGTCAGTTCGCTGTGTAAAAGTGGTGTGACATCGGTTTTGGTAGCAGTGGAGAATACTGCACCGCAGCCAATGTAGTCTGCGCCGGCTTTTTCTGCGGCGAGTGCCTCTGCGGTATTATGTGCACTTGCGCCGATGATTGCGTAAGAACCTAAGATTTCGCGCGCTTTTTTGATATCCATGTCGGAAAGCCCTACATGCACGCCGTCTGCGCCAATTTCTTTTGCAATATCAACCGCATCGTTGATAATAAGCGGGATATGGTATCTGCGGCAGATTTCTTTTGATTCCAGTGCTTCTTCTACAAAGGCTTCCCGTGCAAGACTTTTTTCCCGAAGTTGAAAAAGTGTTACGCCATTTTCAAAAAGCAGCGGGAGGATATCGCGTAGATGTTCTCCATCCTTTAGCCAACTGCGGTCGGAAACAGCGTAGAGGCGGAGGGTATTCGGTAATATACCCATGTAAAATTCCTCCTTTATTTTCTATAAAATGTAATATAATATTTTCAGCCATCCGGGTCTGTGTCTGGCTCCATAAGGATTTCGCAAAATCCGCGATCAGATTTTCAGGCACCCCAAGTTTGTGGCGGCATCAAATAAAAAGCAGTGGAAGCTTCCCATTCCGGCTGATTGCAGGTCGGTTTTCTGTCCTGCGCATTCAGCGGCCTGTTTCCAGAGTATGGAGGCATCCAGTGTGGCATCATACGGGTTCTCACCAACGCAGAGCAGCGCTGCGCAGATGGCGGAGAGCATACAGCCGCTCCCGGTAATGCGTGTGATGCGGGAATCCCCGCCTGTGATAAGCGCGGTGTGTATACCGTCGGAAACTGCGTCCGTGCTGCCAGAAACCAATACAGTTGTCCCATAGATTTTTGCTAGTTTTTCAGCAGTTTCGGCACGGGTAGTAATATCTGCCTTGACTCCATTTTCGACACCGCCGGAACGGATTTTACAAGAAAGGGTCGGGGAGGATGGCTCCCCTGCCAGTATCGTTTCCCCCTTAAGGGCAAGGAGTGTAACCGCTTCCTCTAAGTTGCAGCGGATTAGGTTTGGCTGGATATGGGAAAGCAGATTTTTAATATTTTCCTGGCGGTATTTGCAGGCTCCCACGCCTACCGGATCAAGTACAAGTGGGTGTCCTAGTTTGTTTGCCTGTGTGCCGGCAAGAAGAAAAGCACGGAATTTTTCATCGGATGGTGTCCCGGTATTAAGGAGCGTTGCCTCACAGAGTGCTGTAATCTGTTCTGCCTCCGCTTCGCACTGCGCCATAATGGCACTCCCGCCAATGGCAAGAAGGATATTTGCAACGTCGTTCATGGTAACGGCGTTGGTCAGGCAGTGAATGCGAGGCGCTTTTTCACAAAGCCTTTTCATGGATGCGAAGACCCGTTCAGAAGCATTTGAAGCATGAATCCTTTCTAGGGGATTTCCCGCGTCCGGCAGGGGGGGAACTATATTTTCGTTTTTTTCCGTATCCGTGTCCGCAATGATTTGCGTTTCTTCGATATCCGGGGTACCAGTATTTTCCATTGGTTGCCTCCTTTCCGGCGGGGGATTGTTTGATTTTGTTAAGCGATTATATTATTTGTTTGATGTTACTGCGATGCGTGGCAGGATCCCGCATTTTTTTAATGCGGCCAGTACCGCGAAGGCGAGTGCGCTCCCAACTGCTGTGGAGATAAAAAATGGAACCACATAGACAAAAGTGCCTGTAACATTTAGGTGCATCAGCAATTTGGCCACCGGGTACGCGGCAAGCCCCCCAAGCAGGCTGGTGCCCAGTGCCTCAGCAGCGCAGGTCAAGGACAGTTTCCTGAAAAAGCGGTGTGCAAGCCCGCAGCAGAGTGCGCCGACCATGCTGCCCGGGAATGCCATAAGACTGCCAAGTCCCAACAGGTTGCGCAGAAGGCTTGCAGTAAAGGCAATGCCCAGGTTATAGAAGGGACCTAACAGTACAGCACCGAAGATATTGACCATGTGCTGGATCGGTGCGCATTTGCTGCCGCCGACCGGGATACTGATAAAGCTGCCGACCACGGCGAGCGCGGTGAAAAGTCCTGCAAGGGAAAGTTTGTAAACGGTTTGGTTGCGTTTCATAATGTCCTCCATTCTGAAAATAATATGATTGGTGGAACAGTCTGTGTCTGCAGGAGTTGGCACGGCAGTTCCGGAGTTAAAATCCGGGCAGCGCAGCAGGAAAAAGCAAAATATGTACGCACTAAGAAAAAAAGGGCGCACGGGGCGCTCTACATAGTACGAACAGAAGAATCCCTACGTTGGCATTACCCAAATCAGGTTTGCGGGTCGAGGCTTAAAAAGCCTCCTCTCAGCCGGATCCATCCAGCTCCCCGTTGCTTAAAACGAGGCTATTATAGCGCATGTAACGGGAGAATGCAAGGGAAAGTGGAAAAAATTTATACCCGTTTTTTTCGGGGAAAATTGACTTAAAATATGGAAAATGATATAATAATCCGGGGAGTATCAGGGTGTGGGGGAAAGTGGGTTTTCAGACGTGCCCTGGAAATTTCGGGGCGGGAAGGGGAAATGGATGTCGGAACAACAAAAGTGTAAAGTTGTCTGTCTTGGCGACAGTATTACGGAAGGATTCGGGCTTGGGGAGTATGAGAATTATCCGTATTTGTTACAGTGTGCGCTGGGGGATGGTTTTTTTGTATTTAATGCCGGGGTATCGGCACATTGTGTGACAAATGAAATTTTGCCGGATGGCAGGATTATGGGACTGCCGTATGTGCGCACAGAACGATATGCGCAGGGCATTGCAGAGAAGGGTGATATCTATGTGATTGTGCTAGGCACGAATGACGCGCAGGACGGGATGCTTGACGATGGGAGTGCCATTGACCCGTGGGGCAATATTATTTCGAAGTGTGGGAATTTTATTGGGCATTATGAACGCATTCTAAATGATATCCGCCTGGCAAACCCAAAAGCACGAATCTGTATTGGGCGGCCAACCCCCATCCTTAATTGTATCTGGCCAAAACACCGCCAGGAATACCTTGATGTGATTTTGGAAAAAATTGATGAGATTGGACGGAGGAACCCGGATGTGGTTTTGTTTGATTTATATGGGGCGTTCCGCGAAAAAGGTGATGAATGGATGTACCGGATCTATCAGGAGGATCGTCTGCATCCGGGACCTGCGGGGGCAAAGCTGATTGCACAGATAGTATACGGGGTGGTTATGGGGATGGGATGATTTTACGGTAGAGCGGGGAAATGATATGTATCAGATAAAATATGTTGTAATAGACTCCTGTTTTGGGGCTGATCATAAAGTAGAGATGGCATCAGGGATTCCGGTCTGGATGTTTTTGGTACTCAAAACGCCGTCGGCTGTTCTTGTGGGTGGGCGGTTTGCCGAGTATGAGAAGAATATCTGTGTGTTGTATCCTCCGATGACTCCAATTGTATATGAGGCGAGGGGGACGGATTATCATCATGAGGAATGGATCCAGTTCCTTTCGGATGACCCCAAATTAATAGAGCCATATGTACCATTTGCTAGGCCGGTTAAGCTGCTTAACCCGGATGCGGTTAGGGAAATAATGCGTCTGTTGGCTTACGAGAACATTGCGGGTTACGCAGAGCGGGAAAAATCAATGGGGGCGCTGATGGATCTTTTGGTGTATAAACTGCATGATTCTAGCGTGGATGCGGGAGCAGCCCATGCGGATTCCAAGCTTGTGCGCCTGCGTTCCGAGATTTACCTGCACCCAGAGAAAGACTGGACAGTGCGCAGGATGGCGGATATGGTATATCTAAGTGAAAGCCGCCTGCACACAATGTACAAGGAAACTTTCCATATTACCTGCATGAATGATGTGATTATGAGCCGTATCCAGTATGCACAAAATATGTTAGAATGCACGGATAGGTCAGTTTCGGATATTGCACTTGCATGTGGGTATCATGGGAATGAACATTTTTGCAGGCAGTTTAAGGAGAGGACGGGAGTGACACCGGGGCATTATCGGGAGGAGCATTCGGTACTGAGATAAAGATATGGGAAAAGCGGGGCGGATTTGATCGGGGCTGCCGCTATCTGCGGCAGCCCTAGCTTTATAGTTTCTTTCATATCATGTTTTTAGACCGTCCCGCTGATGGTCAGGATGCTTACGCCAGGGTTGATAATCAGGCTTTCGGTTGTGGCATCGCGTGTGTAGGTGGCGGCTGGGACGGTAATCTGCCCGGCAACACTTGTAAACTGACCCGTTGTTTTATCGTAGGTGTAGTTGGTTGGCTCTGTTAAGACCGTGCCGTTGAATGTAACGGTAATCGGGTCGAGGATAGGGTTGAACGTATCTGTGACAACAACGTTGTCCGCTGCCGTGGCTGGGGTATTCCCGTTGTTTTGGATGACGAAGGTATAGGTCAGTTGCCCGTTTTCAGAAACGGTGGTTGGGGAAACGGACTTGCTAATGGTTAACATCGCGGTGTCCGCCGCGGTGATCTGCTCCGTAGCAACCAGGTCGTTTGTCAGTCCTGCACCGGATATTTTTGCGGTGTTGGTAATGCTACTGCCGCTGGAAAGAGGTGCAAACTGGTTGACCGCAGTCTGATAGACAATGGCAGCGTTCCCATTTGCAGGAACCGTAATGCCTGTTATGGTAAGGTTTCCCGCTGCAGTGAGTGTTGGGGGAGCCTGCAGTATGCCATTGATATAATATTTTACGGAACCGTCCACATAGGTGAGCGGTACAAGTGTGCGGCTGGTGCTGGTGTATGCGCCGAGGTCGTCCGTTAGGGTCAGGTCGGTAAAAGGTACATTGCCGGAGTTTACAATCGTGACAATATAGGTCACTGCGTCGCCTGCAACATAGTCTGGCAGGACGGCGCGTTTTTTCGCGGAAAGCACTTCCACGAGTTCGCCGGTGGTTATATTCGAAGTCGTGGTATTGCCGTTGTAGGAAAGGGTGGCCTGATTATAAAAAGTAGCCATATATGCCTCCTTATGATATTGATAAAGTAATACAGATTTTGCGGCGAAACGATACCGCCGTCGGTATATTATATGAAAAGGGAAGCAGGATGGTGCGGGAGGAAGTTACTTTTGGGTTTGCAGCCGGATCGATATATTTTTTTACGATTCCCTTGCAAACTCTGCTATAATCGGGTACAATAAACATAGTATTTTCAGAGAGGGGGAATCTATGATGTGGTCCATCATATGGCTGGCTGTATTTGTCGTGCTGATTGTATTTGAGGCGGCGACAACGGGACTGTTTACCATCTGGTTTGCGGGCGGTGCGCTAACAGCGCTGCTGGTATCGCTGTTTTTGGATATGTGGGTGGTGCAGATGGTCGTTTTCCTGCTTGTTTCGTTCCTGCTTTTGTATTTTATGAGACCGGTGGCAATGCGCAAATTTAATGCAAAGCGACTGAAGACGAATGTGGAGGACATAACTGGCAGGGAAGCGAAAGTAACGGAAACCGTTGATAATTTCAACGCGACTGGCGCGGCGGTGTTAAACGGGCTAGAATGGTCTGCGCGCTCTGTGGAGGATTCCGTTACAATCCCTGTGGGGGAGCGGGTTCTGGTAAAAGAAGTGCGGGGTGTGAAACTGATCGTGGAACCGATTGGGAAGAAGAAAGATATTTTCGAAGAAACGATTAACGCGGAAGGGATCTGATAGAGAGTTCACAGTTGCAGAAAAAAGAAAATCCTGTCCGGATATTGCAGTTTTTTCGGGGATGTGGTAAGATTGGAACATTATATTTAGGCCGATTAGGCAAGAAGGAGGGTTTTTATGCCAGTAGGAGGATATGTGGCGATCGCGTTTGTCATTGTCATTTTATTGATTTTGTCATCGTGTATCAAGATTGTGCCGCAGGCACAGGCGTATGTTGTGGAGCGGCTGGGCGCTTACCAGGGAACTTGGAGTGTCGGGATCCATTTTAAGGTGCCATTCATTGATAAGGTTGCAAAGAAAGTGCTCTTAAAGGAACAAGTGGTGGATTTTGCTCCCCAGCCTGTAATCACGAAGGACAATGTAACGATGCGCATTGATACGGTAGTTTTCTTCCAGATTACGGATTCCAAGCTCTATGCATATGGCGTGGAACACCCGATTATGGCGATTGAGAACCTGACGGCGACGACGCTGCGTAATATTATCGGTGATCTTGAACTTGACCAGACACTTACTTCGAGGGAGATCATCAACACGAAGATGAGGGTTTCCCTTGACCAGGCAACTGACCCTTGGGGAATTAAGGTTAACCGTGTTGAGTTAAAGAATATAATCCCGCCTGCCGCCATCCAGGATGCAATGGAGAAGCAGATGAAGGCGGAGCGTGAACGCCGCGAGGCAATCTTAAAGGCGGAGGGCGAGAAAAAATCGACCATTCTTGTGGCAGAAGGGAAAAAGGAGTCCGCGATCCTTGAAGCTGAGGCGGAAAAAGAGGCGGCTATCCTGCGCGCCGAGGCGAAAAAGGAGGCGACGATCCGCGAGGCAGAAGGACAGGCGGAAGCGATTCTTGCTGTACAAAAAGCCAATGCGGAGGGTATCCGCATGGTCAATGAAGCGAGTCCGAGCAGTGCCGTTATCCAGTTAAAGAGTCTGGAGGCATTTGCAAAGGCAGCAGATGGCAGGGCAACAAAAATTATTATCCCGTCCGAGATCCAGGGACTGGCGGGCTTGACAAAAAGCCTCGCTGAAGTAGGGGCAAAGGAGCTGTAAGCGCGGTCTTTCCAGGAGAAGGTTCTGCCGCAAAATAACGTTAACCGTTATTTTGCGGCAGTTTTTTATACTTTTTAGTCCGTGTTCATTGGTTGGCACTGTTTCCGAAAGTTTAATAATCCCCTTTATATATGGTTTATGCAAAACAGAAAAATAAGGTTGAGGTTTATTAATTTGAACCATACTACCCAATAGAATGAAATATTGGAGGTAGATATGGAAATAGACTACGTGAAATTAGGTAAACGGATAAGGCGGATACGCGAAGACAGGGAATTATCACAGGAAAAGTTGGCAAAGAAGATTGGCGTTTCCATGGCACATATGAGCAATATTGAAAATGGGAAAACGAAATTCAGCCTGCCGGTGCTAATTAGTATAGCGGATACATTGGGGGTGACACCGGATGTTCTTTTGTTAGAACAGGTTAATGCCAGGGAAAAAACGCGGGGTGTGCTAATCCAGCAGGTTGATGAGCAGCTTGCAGAATGTGATGAGGCGCAGATTTTTATGATAGAAGAAATCGTTCATAGCGCGAAGAAATTGATGGTCGAGTATGAGAAAAGGGTCAGGGAACTGAAAAAATAACAGTGGGTGCTGCACAGGTAAAGTCTGGTGCGGCACTTTTTTTATGTTTTGATCTGGATAGGGGAAGATATAATTTCTTTTGGAAGAAAGGGCCTTCCCGAAAACGGTCAACGGAATTATAATAAAAAACGGGGACTGGAAGGGGAATAAAACTATTATGGAAGTTGTACCGCAGGAGAGCTTGTGGTATGCATGGGGTATCAGTATGAACAGGAAATTTTTTTTGCTGCCGCAAGAGAAGCAGGAGCGGATTTTGAGGGCGGGCTGGCGTGTGTTTTCGCAAAATTCCTATAAAAAAAGTCCGATGGGTGAGGTTGCGGCAGAAGCAGGAATTAGCAAGTCACTTTTGTTTCATTATTTTGTAAATAAGAAAGAGTTTTATATTTTTTTGTGGGATCGTTGTGCACAGATTACCATGCAGTATTTAGAAAAATTTTCCTGTTATGAACAGGAGGATCTGTTTGAAGCCATGTACCGGGGGATGCAGGCAAAACTGCGGTTGATGACGGAGGAGCCGGAGCTTAGTCTTTTTGCGGTAAAGGCGTTCTATGAAAAGGAGGAGGAAATCCGTCTGGCGATTAAGGAGAGCTATCAGAAATATTTTCATACAAAAGCGGATAAAGCCCTGCGGCATGTGGATGTGGGGAGGTTTATACCGGGGCTTGATTTACAAATGATGTATAGGGAAATGTACTGGGCATCGGAGGGATATCTGTGGGAAATGCTGCAGCACGGCGGTCTGGATGTGAAGCAGATGGAGGAAGATTTTATAAAGCTGCTGGATTTTTGGAAAAGTGTGTATTTGGTTCCGTCAGTGGGGGATTAAAAGGATTGAAATTTGGAAGCAATTATGGTTTCAGGTCTTACAAAGTCCTACGGGAAGGCAAGGGGGATTGAGGGGCTTTCCCTCTGTGTG
>CAMWUU010000032.1 GCA_947177515.1 uncultured Lachnospiraceae bacterium | reverse complement strand
TTCCAATATCCACGGAATAATCAAAAATTCCGCCGACCGCAGTCACTTGCACACCTTTTTCCACATTCTGATAGGTCAGGTAAATCGTGGATAAAGAGCCTAAAATCTTGTCTTCCTTTTCCGCCTTGATTACTTTGGTAGTTGCAGGAACCGTGACAAAAACCGGCTGGGAAGCCGCTTTTGTTACTTTTCCGTCCTTTTCCACCTTCTTTGTGCGCGCGATAATGGAAAATCCTTCTACCTCAAGCGCTGCCGTCTTATCCTCTGGGGTAAGCGGTCCGCCAATATATGGGACAAACCGGTCAAGCACTTCCGTTGGGGTCAGTTTGGCCGCTGCCTCGGCTCCCTTTTCGTTTTTATAGACCGTCCAGTTCCCTTCCTTGCCCCTGGCTGATATCTTAAACTCCACACCTTTTGGTAAACTTATAATCCCCTTGACATAATCAATCGTCACCTTCGGAGCCTTTGCAGCCGCCGGGATCTTAATCTTCGTTTCCACACCGGCTGGTGAGGTCGCTGTTGCCTTCTCCCGCACCATGATTGTCGTCCCAGCAATCGCCGAGGTCGCCCCATTATAATTGCGCAGACTGTCCCACCTTGAACCGTAGAGTGTCCGGTATTCATACGTTTCAAGCTGCGCCTGGTTCAAAGTCACATCCTGCCGGTTTATCTTCGCTGTAAAAACACCCCCAGCATACTTAATACTTGGCTTTTTAGGCTGGGGATTAATCGCAATTACCCCGGAAACATTGGCCGGATTAGCATCCCCATGGATCTGGATAAACTGCATGCTCGTTGCCTTCAGGAACGATAAGTCAATCCTTATTGTTTTCTGGATTACCTGTGCACCCATCTCTGTCAAATCATACATATACTGGCTCGATGGGGTATAGGTAAATGTGCCATCCTTGCCCTTCTTTGATTTCATAACTTCAAGGACAACATATTTATCATTTGCCCCCACAGTCAGCCAGGCAACATAATTCGTATAATCAAGTGTAACAATCGGTCTGCCCGGCGCTATCAGGATCGGTGGGGTCGGAGTCGGGGTCACAGTAATTACCGGCGGCTGTATAATCAGACCTGCCGAAGCCGTACCCGGAGTCGGCGTACTTGGCGGCGGGGTTGTGGTATTAGCGGGCGGCGTTGTAGTATCCGCCTGAGGAGTTGCGGTATCCGCCCTCATCACTGCACCGGGAACGGGCATGGCAATCTCCTGTGCTGCCCCTGCCTGCACCCTAGGTTTCCCAAACAATACCATACCGCTGCCTGCAAGCAAAAATGCAAAAGCAAAAACAGCATGCATCATTTTCCTGTTCCGTTTCATTCCATCCACTCCTTTCATTCCTTCCATCCCCTTAACGGTTCCTTACTGCTTTTTATCCATAAAGAATGCGTCCGCCTTCCCTCCGGAAGACATGGACTTATAATAATTGGATACAGTTCGGCTGCTGACATTAAAATTCTTGATCTGCTGCCTGCGGTTACTGAAATATATCTCAAGCTTCACCTTGTTTTTCTGTTCTAGTGACTGGATATGGACTGCCTTCTTTGTAACCTCACCAATCAGTTGCTGCATATTTACAATCCGCTCCCTGTATCTGTCCTTATCCGCCATCACCTCGTCCCGGATCCTTGAAAAGATCTGCTCAAAGCCCTGGTCATACTGTGTCAGTTTCTCAATTGCTTCCGCCTTGCGTTCTAGTGTCCTGTCAAAAGCTTCCTCCGAAAACGGGTTGGTGTCTAGGATTGCCTCCTGCTGCGCCGTTTCATTGTAAATTTTTTCCAGCAACTCTCCCTTACAAACTAGGCATTTCTCCAGCATCCCAAGCTGTGTCATAATCGGATCGCCCGCTTCCATTTTTCCCCCATTCTGCCATCCGGCCACGTTTTTCCATCTCCGAAACACTGCTCTTTCGCATTACAGGATATGTTTCTCAATACAATTATAGCAGAAAAAGGCTTTTACGGAAAGCCTTTTTCTGCTTGTTCACAATTATTTCACATACATTTTATTAGCGCGCATAACCTCTTTCCAGGTGTCACGCATATCGCGGATATATTTTAGTGCATCCTCGACAATATCTTTGTCTTTTTTGATATTCGCCTCCACCAGCCTGCGGTATATGTAATCGTAGACCAGTTCGAAATCTTTTGCAACCGGATATTTGAAATCCAGTGTGCCGCGCAGTTCCATAATGATTTTCTGCGCTTTCAAAAGGTTCTCATTTGCCTTGTTAATATTCTTATCCTCGATCGCATAAATTCCTTTGTTGCAGAATTTGATTGCCCCCTCATACAGCATCAGTGTCAGCTCTGCCGGCGAAGCAGTATTTACCTTAGTACCCTGGTATGTTGCTGCAATATTGGTATTTGGTGTCATAACATAACCTCCTTGTCCTTGTTATCACTCTGTGGGTTATACTCACATGGAACTGCCACCAAATAACGAAGCAAGCGAACTTGACTGCGAATTTAGCTGGGAGAGCGCTTTCTCCATCGCGGTAAACTGCTTATAGTAGCGGTCTTCCATCGCGGAGAGCTTATCCTCCATCGTGCTCAATTCTTTCTTATATTTGGTAAGATCTGTTTTCATCTGCTTATCTTCATAGAAGGTAAGCGCGCTGCTAGTCGTAGTAGTCTTCATTTTATCGCCGAAGGTCGAATAAAGTTTCCCCGCCATATCGGTAACGATCTTCATTACCATATCCGGGTCTTCCTCAATCGCCGCCATCAGCTTATCTTCCTTGCCCGCCGTCGTTTCGTCGTCCGCATCCCCCTCAATGTGGAGCTGTCCCTTCTCCTTATAGTCCGTTGTCACAATGCCGAGAGTTGAAAGGGAGTACTTTTTCCCGTTGTAATCCACGGTGCCCGCCATCGTCATCTTCATTGTGCTCATTAAGGAGTTTACAGTACTGTCACGGCGCAGCAGGGAATCCTTAATCTTCTTTTCCCACTTCTCGATGTCCTCATCGTTCATCGCCTCGCGCTGCTCACTAGTCAGCGGCTCATAGCCGTAAGAAGAATCTGCATAGTACGCATCGCTTAATTCTTTTAAAAGCTCATTGTAATCCTTAATAAAGCTCTTAACCATATCATAGACAGCCTGGGTATCCTTTGTAACATTAATCGAGATTTCCTCGTCGCCCGTCGCTGCATTTAATTCGAGGTTTAAGCCGTTTACCGAAATCTCGTTGCTGCTGTTGACTAACCTCGCCCCATTCAAGTAGATAATACTGTTGGATGCTTCCTTTACGGCAAAATCCGGATTCGTCTTATCATACTCATATTCGACTGTGCCATCATCCTTTTTTGTATACTTCACTTCGGAAAGGCCAAGCTTCTTTAACGCGTCACCATCCGCCCCTCCCTTTGTCTTAGAAGTGATGCTAAAGGCATGTTCCGAACCGCTGTCCTCAGCCGTCAGGAAGAAACGCTTCTGATCCGTATCATAATTCGCCGTCAACCCGGCATCCCTGCATGCCGTAAGGAAATCATTCACTGTCGTTTCCTCGGTCACATTTAAGTCAACCTTCTTGTCGCCGGACGCAATCGTAATCGTGGACTCTTCACCCGCCTTTACGCTGATACCAAGCTGGGAAAGCTTTGTCGCACCGGAAACCGTAACATTCTTACCAGAAGCATTCTTAACTTCGCCAAGCTGGCTGCCGGTCACAAACTGCGCGCTCGCAAGCTGCTCCACCTTTACCTTGTGCGTGCCATAAGCCGCTACGCCACCCGAAGCCGTGGCCTTTACCTTCGTTTCATCCGCGGAGGAACCTTTTCTGGTCTGGAAACTTCCCTCCAACCTCGCCTTTGAGAGGGAACCCTTATAAAAATCATATAGCTTTTTATTCAGATCCTGCCACTTCTCGGTCTTCCACTCATGCTTCGTAATCTTGTTTTCTATTTTGGTCTTTTTCTGGCTCTGCGCCGCCATCAATTCCTTGATGATGTTCTCGGTATCAAGACCGGATACCAAACCTGACATTCTAATTGGCATACTCATACCCCTTTCCTGTGATCGGGCTTAGGGAAATCCTGCCTTCCCCCGCATAAAGAGCTTATATCCGCAGGAAATCTCCTGCCTGCTATCTATGCTCGTCAACAATAAGACCTGCAAGCTCCCACATCTTCTCCACCATCTCAAGCGTTTCTTCCGGCGGGATTTCCCGGATGACCTCATCCGTTTCCTTGTCCATAACCTTGATAGAAATCCTCCCGGTCGGCTCATGATAGGAAAATTCGCACCTTGTGCTCATATGTTTCTGCTTGAGTTTAAGTTTGTTATTTGCCTGGGTCACGGCATCCTTTACCCGACTCGCGTTCTTATCCGTATCCCTGCCCTGGTCGGACAAATTACTACTGGACTCACCCGAATTAATTACCGGAACTCTCTGTACTGTATCAGTTACCGGTATTTTCTCCACCGTATTGACTGGCTCTGCTACCTTCGTTGTTCTTTCTACAGGCTGTTTTGCTGTCTCATAAGAGGCAACGGAATTAATTGCTGAAATTGCCATAACTGCACCTCCCTGTGATTCTGTTTTATAATAATTTCAACTTATACCTATGCATAGCGCGGACGCGTCCATGCATCCAGAAAGAGTTTAAAAAAATCTCCCCTTCCCAACCCCATGCCTTTTATCGCTGGCATTTTGCATTCTGATTATTTATCGGCTGTTTCTGTCAAGTTATTTAGCCTTTTCCCCCATTTTTTAATATTTTCTCCCGTTCTCCCCCATGAGGACCAAAAAAGAGCCGTAAAAAAACTACGGCTCCCCATGAAAACCAGGGTATATCCGAAACCCCATTTCTTTCACCTTATATCTTAAAGCAGCCCCTCTAATGCACGTACCGGGATATCCCCGTCCGCCGCCTCCTTATTGGACTGCCGTATCTGCAGATACAACTCCCTACGGTAAATCGGAATGCTCTTTGGAGCCTTCACACCGATTTTTACCTGATCCCCCTTAATCTCAAGGACGGTCACCTCAATGTCGTTGCCCAGCATGATGGATTCGTTCATTTTCCTTGAAAGGGCTAACATGTTTTCCCCTCCTTTTCCTGTTTTGCCTTGGCAAAGCGCTCATACACCGGGTATTTTACCTTGTATTCCGGGTTTTCCACAATAACCTGGCAACCTTTTTTCGTATCCGCGTTAATCACGATTGGTGCCTTCAGATTCGCCGTCATTTTTGTCAGATCCTTTGGCACCGTAAGTGTAACGAAAACAATCTGGTTATCCGGGGTAAGTTCCCCAAGCCCGGACAGCAGTTCCTCCCCGACCACCGGATTGTAATCCTCCCTAGCAAGAACGGGGTTGATAACCGGAAGCGCCAGACCTGGCTCATCCAGGCTTTGCAGCCAGGAGATTACCGGACGTGTCCCGGATTCATTGTTAAATAAAATTGTAAATTTTTTACAGTCCTCATACCCCATAATGCCGTTTTCAAATATCAGGATCTTGCTCTCATCAAGATCAATCTCCCCAAAATGTTTTGTCTTTACTTTTATGCTCATATTTCCCTCTTTTCTATTGCTCCCCATAAGCGGGACACGCCTGATCCCACCCTTGCCGGATATGGATTCCCGGGGGCAAACACACAATTTGCAGGAGATTCGGAATTTATATCAGACAGGGGAAGCCTAGCAGGAATCCCCCATCCGAATCAGCACAAAAATCATATCAATCTTATAAAAAGTCAAGCAATGTTGTCTGCACGGACTGCGCCGCCGCAGAAAGGGAGGCATTGTAAATGGCCTGCATGGAACGGTAGCGGATAATTGTGTCAACCATATCGACATCTTCATTCGAGGAAAGCAGTTCCTCAAACTCCGTTTTTTCGCTTCCTAGCCTGCTCTCCGTAAGCTGAAGCCGCACATAGCGCGCACCGAGATCCGACACCGCAACATTGACCACATCCTGCTGCTTCTCAATCTTTGTCAGGGCGTTGGAAAAGGCACTCTGGAGGGCTTCCGTCTTCAGTACATACTCAGTATTGACCAGCTCCCGCATCTCCTCAAGCTTCTTTTTCTGCTCGGGCGTTGTGTTATCATCTTTAATCATCTTGTCAATTTCGTCTAACTTTGCCTGCGACACCATCACTTCATTTACGGCATTTACCATCTCATCTATTGTCCGTCCAATATCATGCTGGATCGCATCGGCTCCCTGGGTATTGATTGTAAGGCGCTGCTTGAAATTGACCTCATAGCCAATCTGCTGGTCTTCCTTTGTGTAGACAATTGGTTCCTTGTCCTCGTCAGTCAGATCTGTTACCGTACAGTTAAAATAGTGCTCCGGACGCAGGTCATTCTTTGCAAAGTTTGTCTTTTCATAATCGACCTGGATGGCACCAAGATGCCTCCACTCTTCATAGACTTCCGGAGAAAGAATCAGCTCCCCGGTATCCGTCAGATAGCGTATCCCCTCCTCGACCACATATGCATTCGGGTCAGTGGAAAGCATACTCTCAATCACCTCGGAACTTTCCTCATAGACAATATTCCCGTCCTCATCCCGCACCACCTCACCATTCTCATCAAGTTCCGCCGTGCGGATTACAATATTCCCATCCTCCTCCGGCGAATCAAGCTTATCATAGGAAAGACGGATCCGGTACGCCGTATGCATATTCGGCTTATCCTCAAATTCCACGGAAGACGGATCATCCGGATCATAGAGTTCCATATCACAGTCATTTAATGTCTTCTTGATCGTGTCAATATTTTCCGGGGAAAAATTCTCTGTGATCGCGTACTTCTCATGTTCCTGCGGCTCATCAAAAATCAGGCTTGTGTCCGTCTTATAGCCCGTAAACACATACCGTCCGGCATAGTTTGTATCGCCTTCCTGGTAAACCTGCTGTTTTAACTGGGTGAGTGTCTTTATAATATCGTCACGGTCACCCTCCTTAATCGTGCCGGTCGCACCCTGCACGCAATAGGTATGCACCTGTGTCAGGATATCGTTAACTACAGTTAGGGCACTCTCCGTCACATCCATCCACGCCTTTGCATCCGGGATATTCTTCTTGTAGTACTGGGTCAGTTCCGACAGGCTTGTGCGCAGCTTTAAAGCGCGCACCGCAACAATCGGATCCTCGGACGGCTTTTGTATCTTCGCGCCCGTTGCATACTGCTGCTCCAGAACCGCCAGGGTATTTTTATTCCCGTTAATGTTGTAGAGCATATTATTTGTCATCATCCTGTTTGTGATTCTCATACGCTGCCTCCTATGCTCCCATATAATTGATCAGCTTGTCATAGATCTGGTTCATCACCGTCACGGCCTGAGCCGAAAGGTTGTATGCCATCCTATAGCGGATAAGGTTCATCGCCTCCTCCTCCGTGTCCACACCGCTGACCGAAAGCCTCTGATTTGTGATACTCGCACAGATATTTTCCTGGTTTTTTGCAAACTGCTGCGCCTTGGCGGAATCGATGCCGATCTCTGCCACCAGGGTCTGGAAAAATCCACCCGGTGTGCCCTGACGGAACATATCGGAATCAAGTTTCAGGCCAATCAGCTTCTTTGCAATATCAGAATTCTCCACACCGTCCTGAATCGAGGAAGCCGCCGCCACCATATACGGATCTGCATAAACCTCACTCGTCACCTTGAAATTCGCGGCAGTGAGCAGATAATAATTTCCATAATTTATTGAATTCTCATCCTCAAGTTCCTCTGCCACACAGCGGATAACAATCCCATTATCGGCATCCTCCTCGGACTGCCCAAACACATAGTCCTTGCCCGTTACCTGGTCAGCCGCATTAAAGAAGTCAAGCCCCGCGCGCCCTTTCAAGTCCTCTCCCGACGTGTGCAGTTCATTGAACGCGCGCGCAAAAGTGCGCACCCACTCATTGAGCTGTGACATATAGTACGGGATGCCCTTGTAATCGACATCGCGGCCAATAATCACATCCGCCCCATCCTCACTTTTTGTAACCGGCGTATTTTCTGAAAGCGTAAACTCATACTCGTAATTGCCGTCCTCATCCTCCCTCACAATAAAGCCCGTGTACTCATATTTACGATGCCCCACCGTGATTACACCCTGCGGCGCGATATTAAGCTTTGCCGCATCGTTTACATTGGACATGGTGACAATAATCGTATCATCCCCCTCCGCGGTGTCCGCCTTGCCTTTAAAGGCCTCGCCGTTATTGCCGTCGCGCACCGCAAAGAGGGCGGAGAGTGTTCCGCCAAGTTTTGCGCTCGCGCTGTTAAACTCCTGGCCGTTGCTCCACATCAGCTTATACATACCGTCCGCATCCGTCTGGTTGATGCGCTCTTTCTGCGGAACGGCAATTAGTTTATTGTACTCGTAGGTGTCCACAAGGGTATACCCATCGATCTTTACCTGATAGCTGGTAATGCCGACCCCGGCACCCACCACATTTTCCGACACAGTAATATTGCAGATCGTGGACAACTCATCCACGCGCAGGTTCCTCTCATCGCGCAGGTCGTTGGCTGTCCCGCCGTTTGACTCAATCGTATTAATCTGCTTGGTGAGCACCGCAATCTGCTGGCCAAGCGAGGTGATCCGGTCTGCCTGGTTCTTGATCTCGAAGTTGGCCTCCTCCTGGATGGCTGTCATGCTCGTGGAGATCGAGTTAAAATATTCGCACAGGCTCTGTGCATAATTGGTCACCTGCGTGCGGCATGAAAGATCGGAAGGGTTCTTGGAAAGCTCCTGTAAGGTATCAAACATCGAATTGAAACTGGTGGTAAAGCCCTCTAGGTTAATCTCGTTAAAATAACTTTCGATCTCCGACATGTAATGCTGCTTTGAAGTGTATTCGCCCGCCATCGTACTGTTGCTGCGGAATTTCAGGTCATAATAAATATCCCTCATCTGTTCCACACCCGTGATATCGACACCACTGCCCGCCATACCATAGGTGGCGTTTACACGCAGCGCGCTGGCTGCGGTCTGCCCCATAACCTGGCGGCAGTACCCTTCCGTGTTCGTATGTGAAATATTGTGTGCCGTGGTGTTAATGCCCCCCATCGAAGCATACAGCCCGGACTTTGCAATGGACAGACCAAAAAATGTACTCGGCATATTTTATCCTCCTTTATAAACGGGTAACGATATGCTCGAGCATCTCGTCCACAACATTGATATAGCGCG
Organism: uncultured Lachnospiraceae bacterium; assembly: GCA_947177515.1. GTDB lineage: Bacteria > Bacillota > Clostridia > Lachnospirales > Lachnospiraceae > RGIG4057. The sequence goes on along the minus strand of CAMWUU010000032.1, from coordinate 5,863 downwards.
CCGCCGCATTGTAGGCGTGCTGGAATTTAATCAGGTTTGTCAGCTCCTCATCCGAGGAAACACCGCTGATTGAAAGACGTTTATTGTCAATATCCTGCACCATCGCTTCCTGGTTGCCCGCAATTGTATCCAAAGTATCCCCCCTGTTGGCAAGCTCCCCGATAAAGGCTGTATAATATTCCGCGAAGGAATAGCGCGTTAATGTATTCGGTGAGAGTGTGGAGAATTTTGATCCCCATGCCTCGATCAACTGCTCCGCTGTCTTAATGTCAAAATCCCCGGTACCCTTGTTCTGGCTGAATGGGAGTTTTGATTTATCCTCGAGCACTTCCTGGTTAATCTCAATCTCACCAAGTGTATAAAGCGAATAGTTATCTCCCGCATCTTCCTCGTTATAGATCCAGAGTTCCTCACCGTCAACTTCTACCTTCTCATAGCGGGATACGGATTTCCTTGAGAATAGTTCGGTTCCCGGCTCCTGGCTCTCATCCATGCCAAGCGGTGCCCTCTCCCGATCCAGGATGCGGATGGTATCGCCCGCCTTGTACTCCACTAGGACTCCCTGCGAATTCGTATAGGAAATATCCTGTGTCAGAGTGTATTCCTTATTTGGGCAAAGAATATCATTGATGGTCGTTACAATTCCGTGGATCAACTGGTCAAACTGGGCCTGGACGGTCATAATCGCGGACGGCTCAATCGAAGCATTGTAAATTTTGGCTTCCTTCTCAAAAATGCGCATCGCCTCCGCGTAGGCATCCTCGTCAAAATTGCCGTCCTCATCCGTATATTCCTCCTCCGTCGGCCTTGGCGGGATATCCGTATAGTTCCCGACCTTTGTACCGCGGGCCAGAATCAGGCCTTTGAGTCCTCCAATATCAGTATTCGCCTTTGTTGTTGGAAGTATGTCAAAATTATACACTTCGCGGTCGCCGTAAACCGGCCAGATCGGCACCAGCATCTGGGAATTGCCGCACAGCCGCTCCGCCTCCTGTTTTGCCTGCTCCCACGCATCGTCATCCCCACCGTATTGTTTTGCGAGATCCCTTGTCATCAGATCCACCTGTGTCATCGTGGACATATGGAAAACAACATGGTCAGACACAAATGGCACCGCCTCCGCCATCACGGAAACCTGCCCGTCATGCCCCTCCTGGTAGGTGATATTAATATACTGGCCAAGCTCATCAAGAAGCTCGTTGCGCTTATCCCTTAAGTCATTCGCCTTCTCGATCTTCGCGCCCTCATACTTTAAAATCTCACGGTTTAGCGAAGCAATCTTATCGCCAATTTCATTGATGCGGTTTACCTGGGACTCAATATCCTCATTTAAATCCACCTGGTACTGCGCAATCTGCTTGTAAATATTTTCGGCACGCTCCGTAAAAGCCACAGCGCGCTCCACTAAGGATGCCCTTGTCACAATGCTGTCCGGCTCCTTCGCCGTTTCCTGAAGCGCTTCCCAGAGCTCCCCGATGGAATTCTGGAACGCAACCCCCTGCAATTCGCCATAGATATTCTCCATCTCGGAAACCGTTTCGTACTGCATACTGTAAAAGCTCTCGCGTCCAATCTCCCGACGGTATGCCTTATCTAAGAAAACGTTCCTGCTCTGTTTTACTTCCTCCGTGTTTACACCAAGGCCAGTCTGCATCTTTGAGATCACATTATTCCCAACAGTAATATACTGCGTCGTCCCAAAGATCATCTGCTGCCTGGTGTACCCTTTCGTGTCCACATTGGCAAGGTTATGCGAAGTCGTATTGATCGCATACTGGCTCATATTAAGCCCCGACTTGCCAATGTACAAATCACACATCAAGCCCATAAAATATCCTCCGGTTCTTTTTTATTGCCTGGCATCAAACATCCCTGTCTGCCAGACAGGCGCGTTATTTTCGCACGCGCTTTTTGTGTAACTTCCGCTCCCCGGCGACATCCTTGTGCTCTGAATCAAATTCATATTGAATTCTATCATCTCTAGGGATTGTTCTATCAATGACTGATTGCGAAGATTCGCATCGGATAAATTTTTCAGAATCGCGGTGAGGGAATCATGCAGCAGGGAAAGTTCCCTCTGTTCCTTTGGCTGCCCTTCAAGCAGTGAAATTAACTTGCTTAGTGTCAGCGACCTCGGATCCCTGCCCAACACAACTCCCATATTTACAATGACCCCATCTCTTTTATGCTCCAGGGCGTTCACTTTCTCGACAGCAAGCTGTTCAAGTTCCGTGATCTTCTGGAGAGCGGTGAGGTCATTACGGACTATGATCTGTGTTTTTTGTTCCACAACCGGAAGAAGCTCCCTGTATACGGCTTCCTCCGCCTTGAGTACCGTGATCAGTTCTTCAATTAGGCTCGCCAACGCACCGCCCTCCTATCTTAAAAGATATAGCCTGCCAACAGCTTATCCGCCAGCGCATCCATATCCATCGAATATGTCCCGTCTGCCATGCTCTCCTTGATCGCCGCCACCTTGTCCCCGCGGATATCCGGTGCCTTTGCCACGGCAGCCCTGGCTGTCTGGAACTCATGCCCTAACCGGGAAATCTCGACGCAGTCCTTGGCTCCCTTCTTTCCGGCACTTATTGTTTTTTTCGTACTGTTCGCCTGGTAAAGCTGGCTCACACGGTTAAACGCATCAATACGCATAATATCACCACCTGTTTTTGATATACGGTCCGCTGTCTGTGTAGCTTACTCCGCTCTATATTATTTATCGGCTGTTTTTCGGATTACTTTAGCGCTGACCCCGATTTTTTTCTTCTTTTTCGGAACCTAGCAAATCCCACCATCTGTGTCAGACCAGTTTTTCATAATTTCCACACAGGCATCCACATCGATCTCTTCCACAGCATCTTTTAGCCGGTCAAAAAGTTCCTGATTCCTGCCCTCATAGTGGTACTGACCCATCACCTTGACTACTTCTTCCATCCGATCCATATCAAGGTCATCCACCGCCTCTTTCAGCTTTTCAAAGCAATCGGAAAGTATTTGCACAGGGATGGCTTTCTTTCCCGACTCATCCTCCTCTTTTTCGGCGCAGAATGGATCAAGCACCTGCTGGTAACTACTGTAAAGCAAAAGCATTTCATCCGTTTTGGCATGGATTATGGCAGTATCCCTCGCATTTCCAGCTTTCTCCAGATCCGCCGCCATATCCGAGAGCTGCAGCGCACCAATCTGTCTGGCCGCATTTTTCAGCGCATGGACTTCTATGGTATAATCCGTCCAGTTCTTTTCTTCCTCAAGCTCTTTAATCAGCTTCACTTTCCTGTCAATACTGCGGTAGAACACTTTCAGGACTTTCCAGAACAGCGCCTCGCTTGAAAGCATTTTTAACGCGTACTGGACATCCAGGCCGCTAATCACAATAGGTTCCTCGCCACCGGTTTCCTGCTCTCCTGCCACATTAAACATTTTCTGGATCTTTTCAACCGGAAGCCACTGTCTTACCTTCGCCGCAAGTATACGCAGCTCAATTGGCTTGGCCACAAAGTCATTCATACCTTCGCGGCAGAACATCTCCTTTGTGCCATCCACGGCATTCGCCGTCAGCGCAATAATTGGCACATCATCGTATTCCGGATGGAATCGTCTTATAATATGGGTTGTTTCCACCCCGTCAAGTTCCGGCATCATATGATCCATAAAAACAATATCATAATGGAACTCCATAACTTTTTCAATCGCAGCCTTTCCGCTTGTCACGGTATCAATCTGCATCTTAAGAGGCTCCAGCAGTCCTTCTGCCACCGTCAGATTAACCGCATTGTCATCGACAATAAGGATATGGGCATCCGGGGCAATAAAATCAAACTCCTTTTCATCCGCATCACTGTTAAAGCGCAGTTCCTCACCGTTTAAAATCATCGCGATATTTAAGGCAAACAACGGTTTGCGAAGCATAAAAAGATTTGGGATACGGTAATCCACATGGTCAAAGAAATCAACCAGCAGCACTGCCGTAACCTGTGGGTGGCAGCGGACATATCCTTCCACGCAATCTGAAAAAAGAGGATGCTCCACAAAAAGGAAGATTTTTCTGTCTTTTGGCAGTGCATCAAGTTCTTTCGCCCCCGATACCCCCAGATAATCCACGCCAAATTTCGCTACATCGCTGCTTAGGCTGTCCCTGACATACGGATTTGAGATCAGCCCCACAACCAGGCGCGATTCTACTTCCTTCAAATTGATGCTTGGTGTTTGATCCACAATTTTCTGCGGCAGGGAAAATGAAAAGACACTGCCCTTCTCATACTCGCTTGCCACCTCGATCTGGCCATCCATTAGATGCAGCAGTCTGCGGGAGATGGCAAGACCAAGCCCCGTTCCCTCGATATTGCGGTTTCTTTTGCTGTCAAGCTGTTGGAAGGACTGGAAAAGTTTTCCAACATCTTCTTTTTTTATCCCGATTCCGGTATCCTGCACGGAAACGCGCAGCTCAATCTCCCCGGAATCCGTGTTCTCATAATCCACTTTTACGGTTATCTTACCCTGCCTGGTAAATTTCGCTGCATTGTTTGTCAGGTTCAGCAGTACCTGCTTGATACGGATATTGTCCCCGAAAAGCTTGTTTGGCAGCGTCGGCGCAACATCCAACAACAGTTCCACATCCTTATCCTTCAACCTTGTCATTACAATATTCGCTACATCATAGACCATGGACATTGGCTCGTAATCCACCTCGTTAATATCCATTTTACCCGACTCAATCTTTGAGAAATCCAAAATATCATTTATAATGGTAAGAAGGGATTTCCCCGCTTCCTTAATCTGGGTAATATAATCCCTAGCCACCACAGGCAGTTCTTCCCGTAATGCCATCTCCGCCATACCAATCACCGCATTCATTGGTGTGCGGATTTCATGGCTCATATTTGCAAGGAAATCCGATTTCATGGTTTCCGACTGCTCAAGTTCTACATTGTTTTTATGGATCAAATAACGGCGGTACGCCATGTCAGAGAGGATATTGGCAATGGTATAAAGGGATTTCGCGGCTTTCTCCACCCTCTCCTGCTCCATAATCCCCACTTTCCTCGCTGCGGCTAAGTATTCTTCCGGATCCGCACCAATTTCTTCTGCAATCTTCTTTATTTTTTCCGGATCAACCGGCTCGGTTAAGATCTGCCCGCCTATAAAACAACCCACCTGCCTGCCGTTTACCATAATTGGTGCCGCAAAACCTACAAGCCCCGTATGGCAGGAATAAACGACATAATTCCCCTCCTTAAAGGCCAGGAAAGTTCCATACTTGTTGCATTCCTCACAGCGTATGCGTCCAAGCTCGGAATTCCTATTGTAATTTATACAGAAATCACAAAAATGGGATCCTTCCGTTACTGCTACACCTTCGGCATTTGTCGTAATCACCGCAATATTGCTTATTTCCGAATAGGCATCCTGAATTTTTTGTAATGTTGCCACATCGATCAGATCCGTTAGCTGCAGTTCATATTCTAAAATTTCCATATGTACGCCTCCTTCCTATGCTCCATTCTTGTTAAAAATCAGTGGATTAAATTTTCAATCGTTTTTAAAAGTTTTTCGCGGTTCACCGGCTTAAGCAGATAGCTCTGCGGTTTGAGCATCAGTGCTTCCTGGATTTTTTTTGTTTCTGTCACACCGGTTAAAAAGACCACCGGGATATCCTTTGTCGCCTCATTTGCGCGCAATTGCTCAAGCACCGCAGGTCCGTTTTCCCCCGGCATCTCATAGTCAAGCAGGATTAAATCCGTCATCTTGCGCTCAAGGAATTTCATGGCAATCTTCCCGCTAACCGCCGTCGCCACATCATATGTTTCATGCAGATATTCCTTGATCAGCTTCAGCATCATGGAATTATCATCCACCACCAGCA
>CAMWUU010000031.1 GCA_947177515.1 uncultured Lachnospiraceae bacterium | reverse complement strand
AAGATAAACTAATACTGAGAGGTTTTACATTTATGAAGTTTGTAATTTATCTTGGTGTTTTTTTTATGCCAGATGGAAATGCAGCGTCCCAAAGAGCATGGGCTTTTTCTTACATGATACAAAAATGCGGTTATACTCCTGTTATTATTGGGATGAAAAAGCAGGGGAATAATAAAAATATATTGGATACTGAAGTTAGACAAAATAATACTTTAATATACTCCATGCCATATCCGAATACTTATTTTGAATGGCTGGAAATGCTATGGAGTATAAAAGGATTGAAGGAGGTAGTTAATTATATAGGGAGTAATAATGTCCAGGCAATTATCGCTATGGATTATTTTTCGCCTGCTCTTTTACGCATAATACGATTTTGCAATCAAAACTCAATTCGATTTATTGTAGATACTGTAGATTGGTTTATGCATTCAAATTATTCTTTTCCCAGGAAGATTATTAAAGATTTAGATACAAAGATAAGAATGACATATATATATAAGCATGTAATTTACATGATAGCCATCAGTGATTTTTTAGCTGGGTATTATAATGGGAACGTAAAGAATATTGTTCAGGTGCCAGGAGTGATTGCTCCACATTTTATTGAAAAATGGGGAGGGGATAAGTATAAAAAAAATAGGTTATTAACGCTAATATTTGCAGGAGATCCTGGTAAAAAATGTGAGAAAGAAAAAATAGACTGGCTAATGAAAATTGTTTGTAAGATAAATGCCAAGGTCGTGAAGATTAAATTTGTAGTAGTTGGGATAGATAAAAAGACATTATTACATAACAGACCTGATTTAGCGTTATTGCCAAGATTTGATGATTCCGTTGAATGTTTGGGAAAAATATCCCATATGGAGTGTTTAAAACTTATAAATTTAGCAGATTTTTCAGTTATAATCAGAGAAGATACATTACTTTCAAAAGCTGGTTTTCCGACAAAATTAGCAGAGTCATATGCGTGTGGCACTCCGGTATTAGTTACACCGACAAGTAATATTTGTGACTTTATACCTGATAAATATGGAATAGTATCAAAAGATTGTACTTATACTTCATTAAAGAATGCTGTCCAACAATTATTGAATTTAAGTGCTTTGGAAATTGGAAGTATGCATGAAACTATAAAAAAATGTAATTTATTGAATTGTGATGGGTATGTTGAAACGCTGAGAAAAATTTTAGAAAGGTAAGGTGGAATGTGAAAGTATTATTGGTCAATGCTTATTATGCACATGGAAGTACAGGTAATATTGTACAAGATCTTTATTTTGAGGGGATTAAAAATGGATTGGATATGTATGCTATATATTGGCTTTTAGAAAATAAAAACGATGATTTGAATCATGTGTTTTTTTGTGGGGATGAGAAGGATAAATCTGGAATGTCTAAGATAAGTGAATGGATATTTAATGGCGGGAAACTTATATATAACTGTGAACGGACACAAAAAATAATTTCTGTAATTAAAAAGATAAATCCGGATATTATTCATTTACATAATTTACATGGTGATTTTGAGTATGGCTCTATAGACTTTCCATATTTTATTAAATCAATTGCAGGAATGAATAAAAAGATCATCTGGACTTTTCATGATTGTTGGCCAATAACAGGAAGATGTTATCATTTTGAATACAAAGCATGTGATAGATGGAAATATGGATGTGGGTATTGTCCGCAAAGATTTTTTGACCGGGAAGGAATTTTTAGGGATTTCTCAAAGCAAAATTGGATCAAAAAGCAAAAGTTGTATTCATTAATCAAAAATCTTACGGTTGTGACAGTTTCTGAGTGGTTAGCAAGTATAGTGAAACAATCAATGCTTTCTAATAGGAAGATAATAACAATTTATAATGGAGTAAATACAAAAATATTTAACCACCATGTAGAAAAAGATAATAGATTAAAAAGTGAAAAGGATAATAGGTTTGTAGTGCTTTGTATTGGATGGGATCGCAGAAAAGGATATAAAGATTATATTAAACTGGCAAGATGTCTTTCTTACGATGAGAAGATAGTAGTTGTTGGGAATAGACCGCGATTTAGACAAATTTGTGGAATTCCAAAAAATATTGAAACGATACCGTCAATAAATAGTCCAGTTGAAATGGCAAAAGTTTATAGGGCGGCAGACGTATATTATAATGCATCTCCGGCAGAAACTTTCGGTTTGACAACGGCAGAAGCGATGGCTTGTGGAACCCCTGTTATTGGTTATAATTCTACTGCAACACCGGAAATTATAGGGGAATCGGGAGAATGTGGGTATATAGTAAAACGTGGGGATATTCAACTGGTATTAAAGTCGATTAAACAAATTCGAAAAGAGGAAAAAGAAATGAAGTATAATTGTTTTGACAGAGTTGCCTGTAATTTTGATGAGAAAATAATGCTCGACCGTTATATGGAATTATATAAATAAATTAAAGTAAATATTTTCGAATAGAAAAGTTGTGAATATAAATACTATCATTTTTGATTTATATGTGATAAATAAGAAATTGCTTGATTTTCTTGTATGATCGGACAAACTGATAAGGAGATGACAGAGGATGTTTATATATACTGGATTGATCTTGGGAATTATAGTATTATATTTTGCTTTCAAAAAAAGGAGTAATATATATATATTTATAACGTTTGGGGTGATATTTGTATTGTTTTCTCTAAGGAGTTTTTCTGTTGGGACAGATGTAGAAAATTATATGAGGATTTATCAAGAACAAACTCTTCCAACGGTTAAACATTTTGGAAATATATTTCCTGATATAAGTATTTTGTTCAGCGATTATTTATATTTTGTTTATTCTGGTCTACTTATAAGTTTGGGGTTTTCTAAAAGAGGATTTATTATTATTACTGCGTTATGTATGTTATTGCCTGAATATATATTTTTACGTAAATATTCAAAACATCCTCTGGTTACAGTAATGACATATATTACAATTGGGCAGATGACAATGATGATGTCTGCATTTCGTCAGGGAATAGCCGTTGCTTTGTCCATATTTGCGATAGATTATTTGGTGCAAAAAAAGATGATAAAATATTTTGTAATAGTTTTTGTGGCGGCAGGGTTTCATGCAACTGCATATATTCTTATACCTGTGTATTTTTTGACCTATCTTTTTAAAGATACAAAAGCAAGTCATGTAGTTTTGCTTTTTAGTTTATCAGGTTTATTGGGAGGAAAGATGTTGATCGAGATATTGTCAGCGTTAAATATGGGTGCTAGATTTGGCCCATATTTGGATGGGAGAGGTTTTGGAACAAACCCCTTAGTAGTCCTGATGTATTTAATGATAGCATTGATATATATTGTCTTTCGCAGAAATAATATAAGATATAAGAAAAAAGAAAAGTCCGTGGATAAAATTATATTTCTCTGGTTTAGTATAGGATTGGGAATTCTTTTTTTGTCCTTGCAGTTAACTATAATTAGCAGATTGTCTTACTATTTTTTTGTCGGTGTGCCATTGATTTTAGATAGGATAATAGATATGCAACATGATTTTAAAACGAGAAAAATAGTAATATTGTCATGCTTGTTAATAGAAGTGTTATATTTTTACTATACGACTCCGATTTCAGTTTTTGGTATATCAAATTATACTTTTTACTGGTCGTAAACAAATCATATAGAGGTTATTGTTAAATGAATTAATACAAAGTGTACTTTTACGTTGAAATGACAGAATTGGAGGGGATATTGGAGGTCAATAATTTTTCAATAAACCTGGTCAATAAAACAGGTAATTGTAATTATGAAGAAAACATCTAATTTGTTAAAGAATACAATTTTATTTGCAATTGGATCATTTGGAAGCCGAATAATTAGTTTTTTATTAGTTCCATTATATACAAATTATTTATCGGCCTCTGAATATGGTACGGCTGATTTGGTGGTTACAACATATACTTTATTATTATTTATTTTTTCCTTAAGTATATTTGATGCAATATTTCCATTTGTTATTGATAATAATTTGAATAGAGAAAACATTTTATCCTATGCACTTAAGATAATAATGATAGGGTCTTCAATTTTAGCCGGAATAATTGTAATTATACCATTGTTTTATAAGGAATTTGTTCTGTATTATGGAATCTATGTCTTGATTGGTTTTATTTTAAATGCATATAACAGACTTATAAGTAACTACTTACAAGCTATTAACAAGGTAAAGGAAGTAGTTATCGGTGGAATATTACAAACGATTTTAATGCTTTTGTTAAACATCTTATTTGTTACTGTGTTTTCTTGGGGAATGCATGGTTATCTCATTGCATTATTATTTGGATGCGGAATCTCTTTTATATACCAAGTGTGTATAATTATAAAAAGAGATTATTATCACATATCAAAACATAGATTAGATATTGATACCAGAAAAGCAATTATCATATTTACAATTCCACTTATATTTAATAATATTTGTTGGTGGATTAATTCGAGTATAGATAAGTATTTTATTATCTGGATATGTGGAGCAGACCATAATGGTTTATATTCTGTTGCTTCAAAAATACCCAGTATTATGACAATGTGTGTATCATTTTTTTTGCAGGCATGGGGGATTTCAGCAATAAAGGAGTTTGATACTAAAGATGAGGATGGATTCTTTTCAAATACATATAGAATTTTTAATACCCTTATTACGATTCTCTGTTCACTGATGATTTTATTTATGCCAACAATCGCAAAAATCTTGTTTGCCAAAGACTTTTTTGGAGCATGGAAATTTTCTGAAGTACTTGTAATATCAGGAGTTTTTAGTGCATTGGGTAGTTTTATAGGAGCCGTTTTTTCTTCAGTGAAGGAAAGTAAATTATATGCTGTGTCAACGGTTTCTGCAGCTATTATTAATATAGTATTTAATTTTATATTGATACCCAGATTAGGAGTACTTGGGGCATCAGTAGCCACAGTAATATCTTTTATATTCGTTTGGATTGTACGATTAAAGAAATCATATAAATTCATACAATGGAAACTATCAATTGGAAAGGATTGTCTTTGTTATGCTATGTTAGTAATGCAGGCTGTATTGGGATGGAATAGTTATTATGTAATGCAATTGATACCATTCATACTTATAATGATTATTCAGAAACATAATATTAAAATTATTGTGTGCAAAATTTTTAAAAAATATAATTGAATTTTATGAAATGAAATGATCAATGAAATCACAAAAATATGATTTTGTATTGGTTACGGAAGTTAAAAATAGAGAATTTGAAACGAATTGTTTGCTGAGTTATGAATTGAGAAAACGAAGATACACTGTAAAAATAGTTCAAGCTTGGGAAGAGGCCTTTAAAAAAAGTAGACCGATTAATGCAGTTGTTGTTGTAAGTTGGTCTATGTATAATGATCGGACATTTAATAATATATCTAATTTTGTTGTTGGTTGTAATAAAATGATTAATATGCAGTGCGAACAGTTATTATCGAATGGTCAAATAAATAATAATTTAGATAACCAGTTTTATGGTATACATGGAAAAGCGAAGCAGGTGGCACATCTTGCATGGGGTGAAAAGAGTAAAATTAGATTAATAGAAAAGTTTGGTGTGAAGCCCCAAAATGTTCGTCTGACAGGAGATATTTCGTTAGATTTTTGCCGAAAGGAATTTTTAGATTTTTATTTATCAAAAGATCAAGTGTGTGAAAAATACAGTATACCCTTTGGTAAGAAAATCTATTTGTTTATTTCTTCTTTTACAATGGTTAATTTTCCCAAGGAAGTAAGCAAGGATTTAAATTTTAGGGAAAGTGATATGTTGTTTATGGAAACTTCTTATAGGTCACAAAAGGAAGTTTTAAGGTGGTTTGATAATATTTTAAATGATTTTCAAGAGGGAATTATAATATATAGACCACATCCGGCGGAGAGGGGAAGTGTTGTCTTACAAGAATTTGAAAAAAAGCATGAGAATTTTATGGTAATTGGAGAGGAATCCGTTCGACAGTGGATTATAGTATCGGATAAGATTTACTCCTGGATTAGTACTTCAATTAAAGAGGTATATGCTGCTGGAAAGACATGCGAAATCTTGCGTCCATATCCGATTAAGTCCGTTAATGAAATGGAGATTTTTAATCATGCTAATTTTGTAACTACATATGAACAGTTTCGTGCTAATTTTAAACACAATGCAGGATTTCCAATTCCTATTGAAGAAATGAAACTATTTTTAGATATTCAAGAAGAACCAACATATAAAAGAATTGCCGATTATTTTGAAGAGGTGATTAAAAGCGATCAATATAATATCGTATTAGATGATTCGATCAAGATAATAAAAATGAAAAAAAGATTAGTTTCAAGTTTGAAAACTTATATTTTGGGATTAATCTATCGATGTTTAAAAGATAATAAATTTTTGACAAATAAAAAGATTCGCGAAAAAATAGATGCATATGCATATGCGCTTGAATTAAGGAAAAAGAACTATTTTTCGGCAGAAGAATATGAAAACAATATAAGAAAAATAGATAATATTTTATCCAAAAAATAGGTTTAATTAAATGTTTGGTCTTTATGGAGGAAAATTTGAATATGGAAAAATTAGCAATTAATGGTGGTTATCCTGTCCGGAGTGGAAAGATTTACTATGGCAGACAATGGATTGATGAGTCTGATATTTATGAAGTAACGACTGTGCTTCAAAGCGATTATATTACTTGTGGTCCTAAAGTGGATGAAATGGAAAGAAATCTTGAAAATTATACTGGCGCAAAATATGCGGTAGCTGTTTCTAATGGTACAGCCGGCCTGCATTGTGCTTGTATCGCAGCAGGGATAGGTGTGGGTGATGAGGTAATCACAACGCCCTTAACTTTTGCAGCAAGCGCAAACTGCGCCCTGTATTGTGGGGCAAGACCAGTTTTTGCTGATGTCAATCCAGAAACCTACAATATTGATCCAGAAAGTATCCGTGTCCATATAACAGAAAAAACAAAGGCAGTTATCGCGGTTGATTTTACGGGTCAGGCTGTGCAGCACCGTGAAATCCGAGACATTTGCGATAAACATAATCTTATTTTTATTGAGGATGCGGCACATGCAATTGCAACAAAATATAATGGGGAACAAATAGGTAGTCTTGCAGATATGACCTGTTTCAGCTTCCATCCAGTCAAGACTATAACAGGAGGTGAGGGTGGAGCAGTTACGACAAACAGTAAGGAGTTGTATAAAAAACTTATACTGGCACATAACCATGGAATAACGCATGATGAAGCGATGATGGAGGGCGCACCGCATGAGGGCTCATGGTGCTATGAAGAAATTTCTCTTGGTTATAATTATAGGATTACGGATTTTCAGGCCGCATTGATTGTTAGCCAAATGAAGAAACTAGATAAATTTGTCAGTCGGAGAAAAGAGATTGTAAAACAATACAATGAGGCATTTTCAGAGATTCAGGAAATCATTGTACAGAAAGAAATTCTGGAATCGGATACTTGCAGGCATTTATATATCATTCGCTTAAATTTGGACAGGCTGAATTGCACAAGAAGAGAGTTTTTTGATGCGATGAGCGCGGAGAATGTGCAGTGTCAGATTCATTATATACCAGTGTACTGGTTTCCATATTATCAACGTCTTGGTTATAGGAAAGGCCTATGTCCAAATGCAGAGGAAATTTATAAGGGGATTATGAGCATTCCGCTGTATCCGAGAATGACAGAGCAGGATGTGAGAGATGTGATTCATGCAGTGAAAAAGGTTGTCGAGAATTACAGAAAATAAAGTGGGTATGAGGAAGAATGTTGGAGGGAATTGAAAGGAGAAGAAGTAAAGTGGACAAAAGTCTTAGTACGGGGGGGCTAAAACCTGTAAAAAATGTGGGTTTATTCTTGGAACAAGACCAAACAGTAAAGATGTAGATGGAATATGTCTTGCGTGTCTGAATAAGGACAGAAAAAATCAAATTAATTGGGTGGAACGCCAGGCATGGTTGACACAGTTTATTCAGGAGCAAAGAAATATAAACAGTCCTTATGAATGTGTGGTAGGGGTTTCGGGTGGAAAAGATTCCTGCACGATTGTGAAACGCCTAATTGAGTGTCATGGAGTAAAGAATCCTCTGCTTGTCCATGTCTGTGATGAATTTGCTCCATCTCAAGCAGGACTTTATAATTTAGATAACCTTGTTAAGACATTTAATTTGGATCTTTTGAATTTTCGCTGTGCGCCTCAAGTTTTTGTAGAGGAAACCCGAAAGAGTTTTTTTGAAAAACTTCATCCTCTGGAATGGATTGAAAAACAGCTTTATGCAAAACCATTACAGATTGCAAAGGCGTTTCATATTCCTATCGTATTTATGGGAGAAAATTCCGCTTTTGAATATGGGGAGAGTGAGGAGTGCGGGATATTTCATCCGGCCAGTGATGGGCAAACCAAGGTAATATTTTTTGGTGCAATCTGGTCTTATTCGAATACAGATTCTTTGAAACAGGCACGCCAGATGAATTTTAAGACACTTTCCGATTTTGATGATTGGCAAAGGCAGGGAAGTGCGGATGATTTTACACAGATTGATAGTAAAGGTTATATGATGCAACACTGGACAAAATTCATTAAATTTGGCTTTCAAAGAGTATCTGATTTAGCTTGTCGGTTTGTGAGAGAAGGGATTTTTACGAAAGAACAGGCGGAACAAATGATCAAAGATTCGGATTGGATTTGTGACCCGCTTGCCAAAAAAGATTTTTGCCGGACGATAGGGATTACGGAAAAAGTGTTTGATGAAACCGTAGATCGTTTTGCGAATACAGATATTCTTATTAAAGATGCCAACGGGCATTGGCGGAGAAAAGACCTGTTATAGGATTAGGTCAGGAAGGATGATTATGTCACGAATTGCTATTATAACCGCCCGCGGCGGTTCAAAAAGGATACCAAAGAAAAATATCAGGGAATTTTGCGGGAAACCTATTATTGTGTATAGTATTGAGGCGGTGGTTTCCAGCGGTGTGTTTGATGAAGTAATGGTTTCTACAGATAGTGAGGAGATTGCGGGAATTGCGATACATTATGGTGCAAATGTTCCTTTTTTTCGAAGTCCGTCAACAAGTAGTGACTTTGCTACAACAGCCGATGTATTATGTGAGGTTATATCAGAATATGAAAAAACGGGAAGATATTTTGATGTACTATGCTGCGTTTATCCAACTGCTCCATTTTTGACTGCTGGAAAATTAAAAAGCGCAATGATAGAATTTGAAAAATCAAATGCGGATTCCCTGATGCCAGTTGTTCGATTTAGTTTTCCACCGCAAAGAGCAATGGTAATACAAAATGGTAAGCTAGTATACCAATATCCAGAATTTATAAAGTTTCGCAGTCAAGATCTGATGCCATTATACCATGATTGTGGACAATTTTACATTTGTCAAACAAAGGCATTCAAAGAGTATAAAAGTGTTGTCACTCCGAATTCTGTCCCCTTTATTTTATCAGAGGAAGAAGTGCAGGATATAGATAATCTATCAGATTGGATATTGGCAGAGGAGAAGTATAAGACATTTATTCTTAAAGGCAGTGTAAAATAGAGGTTTCGATTATTTGATAAAATTATAAATCTGTTAAGTGTAATTGTGTGCAAAGTTTTGAAAATCCCGTATTTATACTGGATTTTAGCTTTTCAAATTACAATATTTTTATCATCACATGGGTGAAGAAATTTTTGAATTTTAAAACCGATTAGTTCCTTAGTAAAACTGGGTTAGGCAATTACACCAAGTTGAACTTTAATTATCTAGGTATGTCCTTAATTTCAATCGTATTGTGATGGAGGCAAAGAATGATAACACAAACGCTCCCCCTTAGTATGTGAATATGGGTTAATATACTAAAGCTGTACGAAATTAGGAATAGATATATAAATGGTGCAGTTGGGATTTAGAAGAGAAAAAGATACTCTAAGCAAAAGCGATGCTTGATATTTGCAATGGTGAAAAGGATCGGGAAACAGGATGGAAGCAAGGAGTGGAGGAGATATGTTTCATGTATTTGAAAAAATTAATAATCATGATGTTTATGTGATTGCGGAGATGAGTGCCAACCATGGCGGAAGTTTGGACAATGCACTTGAAATAGTTCGTCAGGCTAAAAAAGCGGGTGCGGACTGCTTAAAAATCCAGACTTATACAGCCGACTCCATGACTATTGACTGTGGCAACGAGTACTTTTATGTTAACGGCGGTCTGTGGGATGGTTATAATCTCTATCAATTATATGAGTATGCTGGAACCCCATATGAGTGGCAGGCAAGAATCAAGGAAGAATGTGAGAAGGTGGGGATTGATTTTCTTTCCACGCCATTTGATAAAGCTGCTGTGGATTTTTTGGAAAACTTGAAGGTAGAAGCCTATAAGGTTGCAAGCTATGAGTTGGTTGATATTCCCTTGATTGAATATATAGCATCAAAAGGTAAACCGATAATAATCTCCGTTGGTATGGGAAGTTTGGAGGAAATACAGGACGCTATAGATGCATGCCACCGAATGAATAATAATCAGATAGTATTGCTAAAATGTTGTTCTGAATATCCTGCTCCATGGGATGATATGAAGTTAGGGAATATTTCTGATATGATTAGTCGTTTTAATGTTCCCATTGGCTTATCAGACCATAGTGTGGGGAGTATCGGCGCAATTGTTGGTGTGAGTTTGGGGGCGTGTGTAGTTGAAAAGCATGTTAAGCTTGATGGCATAGAGAGTGCTGATAGCGGGTTTAGCATGACAATGGATGATTTTGCAAAGATGGTATTTGATGTCCGCAATGCAAAACGGATAGCCAAAGGACCGGATTATAGCCTGACTGAGGGAGAAGAATCCTCCATGGTATTCAGAAGAAGCATATTCATTATTAAGGATATAAAAACCGGGGAAAAATTTACGGAAGATAACATCAGGGTTATAAGACCAGGATATGGTATGAAGCCAAAGTATTTTAAAGAGATAATTGGGAAGAGGGCAAACTGCGATATACAGCGTGGAATGCCACTTAAAGAGGAATATATTCAATGAGTAATGATATGCTTCATCTTAGGAAAGCTACCCCTTTCGATATTGATATTCTTTTTAGATGGGTGAATGATAAGAAGGTTCGTCAGAATGCGTTTGATTCCCATACAATAACTTATGAAGAACATGTGGTATGGTTTGATAGGATGATTAATGATACAAATCAGGCGCAGTATATTTTGATGTTAAGTGATAAGCCCATTGGCCAGGTTAGGCTTACAATGAAAGGAACAGAGGCAGAGATTGATTATAGTATTTCAAAATCTGTTCGTGGTTGTGGTTATGGTGGAGAAATTGTTGGTTTGATAAAAGAGAAGATTCAGGAGGAATATCCATTTATACGAAAGTTGATAGGAAGAGTGAAGTCTTCAAATATTGCTTCATATAGGTGCTTTATGAAGAATAATTTTGAAGAAACTTATAGGCAATTCGAGTATGTATATAAATAAAAAGATCGTTGTTTAATGGAGTATCCGGATATGGAGGATGGTCAAGCATATGAAAAGATACCTTGTGGCAACAATAAAATCTTGGAATATTGAAAATTTCTACAAGCTTAAGGAAAGGTATCCTGGTTATGAGTTTATGATGATAAACAAGAAGGATGATCTGACGGTTCCCTTCTTGGAGTCGTATAAGCCAGAATATATCTTTTTCCCTCATTGGTCATGGATTATACAGGAAGATATATATGATCATTATAACTGTATTGTTTTTCATATGACGGATCTTCCATTTGGCAGGGGAGGAAGTCCTCTTCAAAATCTTCTTATTCGCGGCATTTATGAAACAAAGATTTCTGCGATTAAGGTTTGTGCTGGCGTTGATACCGGTCCTGTGTATTGCAAAGAGTCGATTGATATCAGTGAAGGTAGTGCGGATGATATCTTTAGAAGAGTTTCTGATATAGTCTTTGAAGAGATGATTCCGAGATTCCTTAGTGACAACTTATCCCTTGTGGAACAAACTGGCGAAGTCATCTCTTTTAAACGGAGAGAGCCTGGACAAAGTGAGGTACCTGATGGTCTGTCACAAAGACAGTTATATGACTATATCAGAATGCTTGATGGAGAGGGCTATCCTGCAGCATTCAGGAGGTATGGCAAGGGTAAAGTGTTTTATATGGATGCAGAGTTTAAGGATGGAGTCTTGACGGCAAAAGCAAGATTTTTGGAAGAAGCGGAGGATTAAATGGAATGAAAAAAGTTTTAGTTTTTGCAGCACATCCTGATGATGAACTTCTGGGGCTGGGTGGTACAGTGAGAAGGCTTGCAAATGAGGGAAAAACGGTGCGTGCCGTTATCATGGCGGAGGGATTGACATCCCGTGCTGACAGCAGGGAGGAAGCAGATTGGACTGGTTTATTAGGGTTACAAGAGGATGCTAGAAAAGCGGCAGAGATAGTAGGCTATAAGAGTATTGAGTTTTGTGGTCTGCCTGATAATCGGATGGATGGGATGGATTTGCTTGATGTCATAAAGATTGTATCTAAATATGTTGAAAAATATCAGCCAGACACGATATTTACGCATCATCATGGTGATTTAAATATTGATCACCGTATCACATGTGAAGCAGTATTAACGGCTTGTAGACCTGTTGGTGAATATTGTGTAAAACGTATTTATACATTCGAAACACCGAGCAGCAGCGAGTGGAACATCCATTATTCTGAACCATTTACTCCTAATGTTTACTTTGATGTAACAGGGACACTGGAAGCAAAGGTCGAGGGGATGGCTTGTTACAGAACGGAGAGTAAAATATATCCACATCCTAGAAGTGCGGAGGCATTGCGCAGCCTTGGAAGACTTAGGGGATCGAATGCTGGATTTGAGATGGCTGAAGGATTTATGCTGCTGAGAGAATGTGTGGACAAAAATGTTGTCCGGGGGGGGGTAATATATAGCCTAACCCCATTGCCTGATGTTTGTTCTTGGGTGGTGGCAATATGAAATCGGCTCCTTTATTGAAAACAGAGAGAATGATACTACGTGGTATTGAAGAGGGTGATGCTGATTATATTGTTACATTAAGATCAAACCCAGATGTTTACAAATATTTTTGTTATCCCCATAAGATAACGAAGGAGGAACATATAGAGTGGTTTCGGAATCAGTATATATGGGATGAAAGACGCTTTGATTGGATGGCGATTGAAAAAACTGGCATGAAACCAGTCGGTGTTTTTGGAATTAAGAGGGATTGTAAAAATCATACGTCGGCAGAGATAAGTTATTTGCTGGCTCCCAAATACGGTGGAAAGGGCTATGCTTGTGAAGCAGTAAGGGGCGTTATGGGGTTTGTGGCGGAAAAATGGCCATGTACATCGTGCATTGCAGAAATTCATGTGGATAACCATGCTTCTATTAGGTTTGCGGAAAAACTTGGGTTTACGCTATGGGGGATACATGGTTTATTTGCCCAGTATGGGAGGGCTTTATGATTATTTTTCGTGTGGACGGAAACGAAAAGATTGGATTGGGTCATGTGATGCGCTGCATGTCCATTGCGGATGCGTTTTTGGATGCGGGGGAGGAATGTTTTTTTCTTCTTGCGGATGCTTCCGCAAAGGAAATTGTGGAGAAGAGGGGCTTTAGGGTATTTGTAATGGGTACTCATTTTGACTGTGTAGAGGAGGAATTACCAGAAATATGGTCGGTGGTTGTACGGCTGAGGCCGAAATGTATTGTGGTAGATAGTTATTTTGTTACAGAGCGGTATTTAAAGCTTCTTGGGGATTTGTGCAGGGTGGTTTACTTAGATGACCTTGCGGCGTTTGCCTATCCAGTGGATGGCTTGGTGAATTACAATATTTATGGTGTGGATATGGATTATGCTGCACTTTATAGAAACCGTGGTACGAAGCTGCCCCAGTGTATTCTGGGAAGTTGGTATGCACCGCTAAGGCGGGAGTTCAGGGATATCCCAGCGTGTGCGGTTAAGGAAGATGTGGAGGATGTCCTAGTATCTGCGGGGGGTGCAGATTCTATTCATTTGATCCTGGGGCTGGCTAGGTTTTTGACGGGCAGACCAGAATGTGTCAGAGGACTTCGGTTCCACATCGTCCTTGGGGCGATGAATACAGATAAGGATGAGGTCAGGGATCTGGTTTCAGGGATGGGTAACGTGGTACTTCATCTGGCGGTGCAGGACATGGGGGCTTTGATGTGTGGGTGTGATCTTGCGGTTTCGGCTGCCGGGAGCACTCTATATGAGTTGTGTGCGTGTGGAGTGCCGACGGTTACGTATGTGCTGGCCGATAACCAGATGCTGGGAGCAAAGGCTTTTAAAAGAGCTGGAGCGATGGTTTCACTTGGGGATATCCGGGGGAATATGGGAGAGGCTGCAAATATGGTGATTGAGGCTGTTTTGGGCTTGAAAGGGAATTTTTATAAGAGAAAAAGGATGGCATGGAGGATGAGGGAACTTGTAGATGGGTATGGGGCGGAACGGCTGGTGGGGGAGTTGTTGAAGGGATGTGTTCATCCGTAGATGTATGGTAGGATATTTTTGGTTACGATAGAAGGCGGTTGTATGCCATTTTGAGGTAGCTGGCAAAAAAACACCTTGCAGGGGCTATTTGCAAGGTGTTTTTTAAGGTGTGGATTGATGGGGTGTTGTTAATGGTTGTTCCCCTTGCTGTTGTTTCAGTGTGGATCTGTCTTCTTCCTGTTGTTGTATATATTGTTGCAATTTAAGCTGTAATGTTCTTATTGTCAGCTCGCCGTTCCCGTTCTTTACAGAGGCCATGGATGCGCTCATCCTCAGAGGCTCGGTAGAGTATCTTTGCCACATTTGCGATATATGGATCTTTTTCAACAATCATAAAAACCTCCTCCTAAGTTTTAGCCTTGGAAAACTGTGCCCAGAGGTCAGGATGCCATACCCTGTCTTCCTCCGTAGCATTTATTATCTGCCTTAATTGTAATACAAAAAGGCGGAGGTTGTCATCATATAGTAACTGGAATAAAATATTGTATCGTCAGGGGCGAGGTTAAAATCAAGGATTCCGATTTGAATGGATGGTTTAATGTTCCGATATTTATC
>CAMWUU010000030.1 GCA_947177515.1 uncultured Lachnospiraceae bacterium | reverse complement strand
CCTAAAGGTCTTATTAAAAAGAAGCGATATATAAATATGCCATTTCCTTTTAATAAAGTAATCCATACAAATATCTTTTTCGGTATCCCTATAAAAAAGATATATTACCGCATGTCGGATTGCAACAAAAAAATTGTAAATTTCATAGCAGAATTCAGGAAGATTTCATAAATAAAATATAAACTCCTGGGGTACCTCCTTCCCCTCCCAATAATTTCCATTTATTTCTATTTTATCGTATAGATAAGGAAATGCCGTTGCTTTGATTTTGTCCATGCAACGGCACTTTAGGTAATTCGGATTAAGTTTTCAGGTGCATAAACTGGCATTTTCCAATGTACTTTGGGATATTGCGCGTAAGTTCCCCTGGTTTCTTTGCATAATCCTCAGAGGGTGCCTGTCCTTTTTTATTTCTAGGCACTCACTATAAGGCTATTAAGTTCCTTAATTTTATATCCAACATCTTCAGGGCAATGTGCACCAGACGAAGTTGGGGCAGCAACTTTTTTAGCCCCGCGCCCATTACAAATGGTCAGTTTGCAATCCTCCATCCATCCCTCTAAGAAAGGGGCGGCTTCCGGCCCGCCGCTGGTCGCCCGGACAGATCCCCCCTTTCTTCCCCATAGGGCATTACATGGTTGACAGTTACTTTTTATTATCTATAAATATAATAGTGTTGTTCAATATCATATCTTTAAAACCAGCTATTATACTATATATATTTATACTATACACATTTTTGAAAAAATAGCGTTTCAAGTTGCTTAAAATCCTTCGGATTACGGAATTGTGAAATATTTCTCTGTTTATCAATAAAAATAACATCATCGCAAAAATTCGCAACCAGGTCAAGATTATGGATTGAAAACAATACAAGGTTTCCCGCATTTCGGTGCTCAATCAATATTTGTTTTAAAATAGCAATACATTCCGGGTCAAGACCGTTAAAAGGTTCATCTAAAATTAAGTTTCCTGCACCGGAGAGAAATGCTGCCATTAAATAGATTTTCTGTTTCATACCCAAAGAATAATTACCAATGTATTCATCAAATGACTGCCCGAAATGAAAGGCACATAATAGTTTTTGAAGTTTTTCAGAGGATTTTTTAGAAGTTTGACGGTACAATTTTGCTACAAATCTCAAATATTCCCTGCCTGTTAAATTCAAAAACATATCCTTATTATCTGGAACATAGAAAAAGTGGAATTTAGATTCAAATTTTCGGTTATCAATATGATCAATTTCTATAATTCCAGTATCTATGCAGTATGGTTGTGTGATCGCATTCAGTAATGTGGATTTTCCAATGCCATTCCCTCCCACCAAGCTATAAATATGATGGTCATCCAGTAAGCAGGATACATTTTCAAATATAATTCTGTCGTTATACTTCTTTGACAATTCATTTATTCGTATCATCAAAAGCTCCTTTGCAAACGAACCAATAACATAATTCCGCACTTACTATAAATACATTTATAATAATCAAAAAAGGGAGCAGCGGAACAGATAGCATATGATTGCCAACAAGATAAAAATTTCCTATTGTGATTGCCATCGCCACAATCAGGACAATTACCTTGCTTATATTTCCATGTAGTAGTTCATTCGTACTATTGACTGTTCGCGGCATTTTCAAATCTAAAAATACGCCAAACCAGGAACAGGCATAATTCATAGAAGTGCCATATATAAAAAGCAGAAAAAAGTCTAATACAGGTATATTATCCAGCACAATGATTACCAGTCCAAAAAATAATATCATGGCTTCGCCCCATAAAAATCCCAGTATCGTTTTCCATAAGAACATTCGTCTTGGGGAAACAGGAAGAAAAGCATAATATTCTCTATTGTAATCACTGGAATAGGCTGTACTGGAAATTGTATTTGTCCCACAACATGCTACCAACAAAAATAACTCTATTACATATTTCTCACCAAGTGCAATCTGCCCCAGATTTGTAACCAGTAAATGGCACAAAGCGATAACAGTTAACACGCTTTTAAAACTTGAAAAAAATAGTAGTTCTTTATTTTGTAAGACACGCTTCCATTCAACCAAAAAATAGGGATGTCCTATCCGTATAATGGAACCATGCTTTTTCGCTACCTGTTTATAAAAACTCTGAACATTCAAATATCCCCTGATATACCAATATTTAAAAACTATGGTCATGGCAATTCCCAATAAAACAGTAAACGGAACTGCAAACAGGAAAATATTTGCAAGGGTTACTCTTTCATTTATCCATAATAAAAAATCTGGCTGGGTAAGCCCTAAAGCAATTATATTTCCAACCAATACAACGACTAACAAAATTGAAACATACTGAAACATTGCGAAAGCATATCCCACAATCTTATTTGAAAATATCCTGCTGATAACAACAACGCAAAGTACAATCACAAAGTCCATAGCACTGATTACTACCATACTGGCTAAAATATTTTCCATTGCAGACCAACTATTTTTAAAAATAAACTGTGGATATGTCAATGCCATACAGATTCCAAGCTGCAAAGCAAACATGCGCCCTAGCAGGGTGATAAGAATAATTCTGACAGGAATCGGGTAAAACAGAATATTCTTAATACAATAGTTGTTACATAATTGTCCCGGCAAGTTATATATCGCTATAAAGATATCAATTCCTAGTGATATAACGGTTACAATCAGCCCGTAATGATCTGCTGCCCCTGAAAAAAACTGGTGAAACATATACCAAAACAAATATCCCGCATAAATTCCTACCATAGCGCAGGATGCTTTTACTACAAAAGAGTTTTTGGTACTTAACAGAATTCTATATATTGCGTTCATGCGAATCTCTTTATATAAAACTAAAATAGAAAGCTACCATAGCCACCAGAAGTACAGCAAAAATAATACTGTTGATCTTTGACAAGCGGTTTTGCTTTATAAAAGAAATATTAATTACCAATGCAATAATTGGAAAGAGCCAGACTCCTAATGTAGTAGGAATCGGGTACTCAGTTGTCCCGTTATGAAGTATCGGTATCTGTTCCGGTAAAAAGAAAAGCATAATACCCGAAACCAAAAACATTAAAAGAATAATTCCAAAATTTACACTTGCCAGTTTTGCGTTATTTTTCGTGAAATTTTCACCAAGTATACTTTTTATAAGTTTTCGAATCATAATCAAAATCTCCTTATCTTACTTAATTTGTTGTGATTGTTTCAATTTCTGAATCATATTTTGAAAACGTGAATTATTTTGGAGTGTGAGAAAAATCTCATTATTTTCTATTGATTTTAAAATATTTTCCCGGATTGTTTTAGAATCCCGTGGAAGAACATCACCGAGCGCAAGGGTATCGTATCCTCTAACCAACTATCTACTAAGTCAAAAAAATTATCGCCATGCAAATGTAACGGATATATCGGGCTGGTTGCCAAAAACGTGTACTGCTCCAGTATGTCAAGCGTTTTTCCTGTATCCCCCAGCTTCATATATCCCTGTGAGGCTGTCAGATAAAAACTTAAAAGGATACTCGGATGCAGCTTCCCAAGCTGAAACGTATCTGCTATACGGATAGCTTTTTGATAGGTTTCATCAAAACGCTCCTTATTATCAAGGCATAGCCCCAGATAAATGGAAAACAGATTCATTATCACAAGCATATGATAATAAATTGCTACCTGCAGGATTTCCTTCGCTTCTTTATATTTTCCTAGCTGCTGATATGCGCAAGCCAATAATGGTTCTGGTGCTGTCATAGAAAAA
Source organism: uncultured Lachnospiraceae bacterium (assembly GCA_947177515.1). Taxonomy (GTDB): domain Bacteria; phylum Bacillota; class Clostridia; order Lachnospirales; family Lachnospiraceae; genus RGIG4057. The sequence continues at coordinate 11,507 of CAMWUU010000030.1, read as the reverse complement.
TCTGGTTTACCCAATAAGTCCAGCACGTCATTTGGACGGCTAAGTGATAGCATACACAAAGCTTCCATATTCAACGCCTGCTTTGCTAAATCAATATCATCCGTCCCCGTCTTGACACGTTCAAACAATTCTTTAGCATCCTCATAAATTTTTTTAATTTTTTCCTTTTCCCCAGCCATAATTCCATAATTAACATATAAACTGCCAATTTGATATAAAAGAGGGAAGCAGGAAAAATATTTTTTGGTGATCTGATGGCAATGTTCCAGTACCTGTTCTATAGGCTGCGAAACAAATTCCTTTGATAGCTGGTTATAAATCTTCCGTATTTCCTCCCGTGTCATTTGAGGTTCATAGCCTATCAATTTATCAATACTGATATTGAAATAATCAGCAAGCTTAGGAAGCAAGGTTATATCTGGATAGGTGGTGCCCGTTTCCCACTTTGACACGGCAGCTTTTGAAACGCCCATATAGGCGGCTAAATCATCTTGCGTAATTCCTAACCTGTGACGGTTTTCAATCAAGATACGACCAAGATTTATTTCTTTCATTTGTTCTACCTCCTGATAACATTATAAAAAATCTTGAATCAAAAAACAATGGAGCAGAATTTGATTTAGAACGAAAAGTTAACCAACAGGAAACTTTTCTACCCTAACCGTTTTTGCAGAATATTCAAACGGCGAATTCCATTTTTCCCGCATATGTTAATCTAATGGATAGAGGGCGTTGCAGCACAAACGCTGCAGCACCCTCTTTACCAATTACGGTCTGCTATGTTTTATTCGTGATCGCCTGTCCAATCGAAATCATAATTGTCCCAATCAAAATCATCGCCCAGCAAAGACGGGTCTATAAAAATCGTCCATACGTTTCCGTCCTTGAAACGGACTTCTACGCCGTTTCCTTTGCCCTGGGTATTATCAAAATTGGTGTCAGGGCTGTTATCCTTGATCCCGCTTTCAGTATTATCAACACTGTTTTTTTGGCTGCTATCCCCGGCTTTGCTCCCAGTATTACTGTTACTGGCATGGATCCCCTGATTGCTGTCTGTTGTCTGAGTTGTATTTGTCATTCTCCCTATTCCAAATCCCAGCAGGACAAAGATAAGGGCAACACAAACGCACAATAATATAACCTTATAGGATTTTTTCATAGTGTACCTCCTTTCAACTGTATTCTCCCTGATTCTGATCTGTTGGCTGCGTTTTTTTGATTTACTGTTGTCAGCTTTCCGCCCGATAAGCCCAGCACTTCATCGGCACAGGACGCAACCTTGTGGGAGTGGGTAACTATGATAACACAGCGGTTCTCATTCTTAACAAGACCCGAAAGGAGCGCCATAATCTCGTCCTCTGTTCTTTCATCCAAATTTCCTGTCGGCTCGTCTGCGATCAGAATATCCGGGTTGTGGGACAGCGCCCTTGCTATGCCTGTCCGCTGCTGTTCGCCGCCGGACAGCTTCAATATTTTTCTGTCTGCGGTTTCCCTGTCAATACCAACCTTTTCTAAAAGACTGTATGCGGCAGCTTTTTTATTACTGCTTTTATCACCGCTCAAATTCATTGCAAGGACAACATTTTCGACAGCAGAAGCACCCAGCAGAAGATTATAGTTTTGGAAAATCACGCCGATACTTTGCGCTCTGTATCTGTCCTTGTTTATGCTTTTCAAATCCGCGCCGTTATAGAAAATTGCTCCCTGCGTACACACATCAAGCCCCGAAATCAGAGATAGTAATGTTGTTTTGCCAGCACCGGATTTTCCGATAATAGCATACATTTTCCCCACCTCAAAATCCGCAGTGATACCGCACAATACAGGTGTCCCTGATTTTTCATAGGCGTATGATATATGATCCAAATGCAATATACTCATGGTATCAGCTCCTTTCCGACAGGATTTTCATAGGTTCGTATCTTGTGATATAGAAAATACCTGCAATATTTGTAAGCAGACCGAGTGCCAACGAAATCATGACAATAAACACAATACCCTCTGGTGCTAAGATGATCTCCACTTCCTGCAGGGCAGACACCGTTTCATTTGTGCCCACCGTACTCGAAAGAATATCCCCAAAGTTTGGTTGTGGCTGCTGTTCCACTAAATCAGCCTGCCCGTCCATAATTGCATTTGATACGGGTTGTGCGATTACACAACCCACACCTAAACCGATACACAGGCACAGCACCATAACACAGATAGATTCACAGATCAATCCAAACACAACCTTACTCTTTTGCATACCCATTGCACGGAGTACACCGATCTCATATTTTCTTTCCCGAACGCCTAGCATTGACAGCAAAATTAAAATCACGCCACCTGCCAGCAGAATCACTACCAGGAAAGTAGTGGAAATGTTTTTCAGGCTCTCAACGGGTTTAACAATACTGTTATAGCTTGCTGCGTCCACATTGACATGATAGATTTCATTAAGGCCGTTTTCCCGTACATAGCTTTCAAATTCGGATGCCAAGTCAGGACTTGTCAAATAGTAGACCGCAGTTACATAAAGTCCTTCAATACTATGTTCTTTAAGCGTAGAAAAGCTGGTGAGGATTTCGTTGCGCCGATTATTGACTGCCCAATCCGTACCGTCTGGTTGCGGCGTGGTAATATCCAGATAAATTCCGCAGACAGTTAAATGGAGCGGTGCTACTTGCGTACTGTTCACGTCCTGCAAATCAAAGCTATCACCCAGCTTCAAGCCGTTTAAGTCAGCAAAATCCCTGCTCACCATGCACTCGCCGGGAGCTGTAAAAAAGTTACCCTCGTCAAGTTCACGAAGTCCCATCACAAAATCTTCCATGATGGAACTATCAGAATAGCCCAAAACGGTTGTATTGGGCGCTTGTCTTTGTGGCTGCGCATCGTGTGAATCTGCTGCCGTAAAGTTCTTCCAAGCATCCGAAGCATAAAACTGTTCTTCTCCGCCCTGATCTAATCCAATAAGCCCGTCGCTATATGTTTGGCGGGAGCCTTGAAAGAGAGTATTTTTTACAGCGTCAGATTTAGAAAAAACAATGTATTGTTCTGTGGTGATTTCAGGATTATGGTACATACCATTTTCATCAGGCTTTGTAAGCGTAAGCAGCTTTCTTAAATCGGGCGTAAAATATACACTTGCGCCGAAGCGGTCTGAATAATCATCAATAACCGCTGTTGTTGTGAAATGTATCATAGCTGATACCGTGACCGACATAAAGCTAACGATCAATACGGTGCCAATCAGCAGATACCACCCTTTGTTCCGCACTATATTTTTGAGTGCGTGTCCTATTAAATACATAAAATCCTCCTGTATGTGCTATTGAAAACCCCGCGGCCAGCTTTCGATATACAGTCTATCATAAGTAATGTTAATCCGGTGTAAAGGCTGGAAAGACAATCTTAAATTTTGAGCCGCAGTCTTGCTTACTGTCTACCCATACAAATCCGCCACACAGCTCCGCGACATGGCGGACAAGGCTAAGACCTATGCCATAACCGTCTTTCTTTCGGCTCCCAATCCGATAGCGGCTTTCAAAAATTTTCTCTTGCTGTTCCATACAAATACCAATCCCCTGATCCTCAACAGATACATAGGGACATCCCTTCTGTGTACCAACATATACCGCAATAGGCTTGTCCGCCCCATATTTAATAGCGTTTTCAATCAAATTTGACACCGCCCGATACACCATCCGTTCATGGGCTATAATATATAGAGTGGCATCCTCATCAAAGTCAAACGACAAATCTTTATAAATTCTTTTGTATTCATCCGCTGCCATTCCACAGATAAGGCACAAATCCACTTTTTCCAGCTTGCTTTCATTTTCAGACAGGGTAAGAATATCGTCAAGACTTTTTACCATACGGTCAAGCTGCGCTGTTGCCCGTTCTCCTACAGCAGGACATTCATTCTGTATCATAGCCCTCAGCAGCGCAAGAAAGTTTCTCTGCTCATGGGAAATAAACGAGCTTAGATTTTCAAAATCTGCGTACAGGCAGGCAATTTCCTTTTGCGCTTCCTGAAAGGCAACTTCAATATCGGAAAGCTCCTTTGGAAAAGCTATCTCTGCAAAATTTGTTTTCCCTCTAACATTTTTAAGACTGTTCGCTGTTTCTTCAATGGGCTTTATGATTCTGCGGGTCAGAATATGGGCAAACACAAAAGACAGCAGCAGGGAAATAACAGAAGCGATCCATGTTGTACGAATAATAACCGCCATATAATAAGGGGCAAAAAAACTATGGAGTCCTTGTTTTGTAACGACGCGCCGATCAAGCTCTCCCCATGGGATGATAAGTCCCTGTTCCGTAATGTTTACGCCATCAACAGATACATAATAACCTCGCATTTGCTTTGGTTCCTCGATTCTGATGTTCACGATAAAGATAACCGCAACAAGGATAAACACAACAATCAAGCACAAAGAGTAGAGCATTACCAAGTTTTGGAATTTTATTTTTCTAAATTGCTCCATAAGCAATACCCCTTTCCCTTTATTGTTATCAGCAGGTTTTGACCGCTGGCTGCTTGCAGTTTCTTGCGAAGATTTGAAATGTGTACCCGCAGCACCGAGGAAAACAGGTCAAAATCTTCATTGTATGTGTGTTCTATAATGTCCTCACTCGACACAATTTCCGGGTGCCGCTCCCCAAGATACAAAAGAATGTCAAATTCTTTTGAAGATAGGGGGATAGCTTCCTTCCCCCACACTGCCGTTTGGATGGCTGGATTGATCGACAAACTGCCAATTATGATGGTCGGATTTGTCCGTCCGTAAAATCTGCGAACAACAGCACGAATACGGGAAGTCAATTCTACAAAGTCAAAAGGCTTGACAATATAATCATCGGCACCCAGGTCAAGTCCGGTTGATCTTTCCCTTACGGTGTCCCTTGCCGATACGATCAAAACAGGCATATTCCGCCCATTGCTCCGCAAAAATGACAGTATGGCAAGCCCGTCTTTATCTGGCAAATTCAAGTCAAGGAGAATGGTGTCATAGTCCGTGACATACGCCTTTTCTTCTCCATCAAGCCCCGTATTGGCAATATCAACCGTAAAACCCTGCCGCTCTAATCCTGTTTTCATTTCGTTGGCAAGCTGCTTATCATCCTCAATAATTAAAATTCTCATTTCGCACCCTCCTTATATGGGATTCCTTCATTATACCAAAATCAATGTTTATCTAATGTTAAGACGATCCATCCTTTTAAGCTGTTTTAAATTTCTTTTTACCGCCTATTATCGGGCTTTTCGTATCTTTTGGAATGAGCCTACTGTTCCCATAATTACCGCACCTATAATATGTCCGGCAGAACAATCGTAGTAGTGTCATATCATCTCCATCATAACAATATTATATTTCGCTTTCTCAAAAGATACAAGGCAAGTAGATGAATGATATGTGAATTGTTATATCCTTTTCCCAAATAATTCAAAGGATTGTTTTTGTTACGAACTCTCATAGGGGCAAAATAAGGAAAAGAAAAACCTGTAACGAATTATATACAAAATAAATCAGACAGAAAGAAACAATTGAAATACTTTCTCAAACCTCTCCAAAAATCCAATGAGCAAAGAAAGGATCGGTAAGTTATGAAATTCATATATGCGGAATATAAGATGTATCACAATAGTGTTATTTTATATTTTTAGTCGATATATCCTGCCTGTAATAGGAATATTACAGGCAGGTACCTTCTGAAATGGGCTATTTTTTCAATGCGCAACTTCAAAGCGCAAAGAATATTTTACACTCCCGTTTTTGGCTCTCGCCATATTTGAGATTGGAGCACATACACGCTATTTCTCCTATCTTACACAAGTACAAGCTTTTCTCTTTCAATAACAGCTTTTACCTCATCAACCCTTTTATTAGCACACAGGGCAATCTGCTCCACAGTAAATCCATTCTTATACATGCGGACGATAGTTTCTACCTTTTCCTGCTCACGCCCCTGCTCGCGCCCCTGCTCAAACTTTTCCTGATCCCTCATCAACAACGTCATATATTCATGCCTCCATTCCCGATTCTGCTTTGCTTTTTTTACGGCATCCTCCAGTTTCTGTACAAAAGAATCCTCTGATTTCCTTCCTGCGACATAATCCAAAAATGCTCTTAGTTCTCTGCTGACATCTTCCATTGTACTCTCTGTATTCAGGAACACTTTTGCTGTTTCATCTCCCAGCAAAACCGCCTTATCTTCTTCACAAAAATTCTTAAAAGTATAGATATGCCTTCCCTTCCCAAACAGGTCAAATGGACAGATAAAAATCACAAAACTTTTCTTCAGTTTTTTATACAGCTCCCCTTTGTCAATCATCTCCAAATCCATCATCGCCTGATAGTACCTTGTCCTCTTGGGTAGCTCCTTTGTATCCGTCATCTGCATCTCGATATCATAAACAGTACCCAGACCATCCGCCACATACACATCCAGACGGACACTTTTTGCATCAAAGTCCGGGTTAATTATCTTTTGTAAGGTCGGATACTCTATATGTCCGATTTTCATTCCTGGAAAAATGCGCTCAAGCAATCCCTTGCACAGTTCTGCGTCCTGCATTACTTTCCCAAACAGGAAATCATTCGATATTCCCAGTTCCTCCCATATTGTCTGGATATCAATCCTCTGTTCCTTCTCTTCCATAAATCGTAACCTCCCGCTTTCTATAACCTACTATCCACTATCCATCTTCTTTCTATACTCCAGTATTCCTCTTCTCAATCTTACAGGTAGGTTTCATACCTTCCTTATTATAATCGATCCCGACAAAGGGGATTTCCCCTACATAGCCTCCCAACTTTACATTTCATTCCTGGTAGCACTGAAGTATAAATATCTCTACTATAAGTATATTTCAAAACAGCCCCATTGTCAATCAAAAAAACAGATATATTCTTCGTTTAGGCGACCATCAGCCTGTAGCGGTGGGATATGGCAAGCTACAATTCTACAAACTGGAAATTATTATTATGTTCCAAATAGGCAAGCAATCATGCAATTACCACAAGCATTTTTTCCAGCACTTTTTTTGTATCTTGAATACCCTTTTCAAACTTTTTCATAATAACTCTTGCTTTGTACAACAATGCATAATATAATTAATACCCGGAAACCTAAAACCTGCCAAAACCAGGAACCCATTCCAAAACATAAACCCTTCTTTTCCCCTACAATACATCTGCAATGGAGAGTGAATTATGAAAAATATTAAGAACAGAAAAAAGCTTTTTTTCGCTTACACCCTTATTTTTGCCGTAATGTGCCCCATCGTGTATTATCACTTTTTTTCAGACGGGCGCTCTTTTATATGGTACTGGGACGGCTGGAACCAGCACTTTAAGGCACTGATCTATTATTCCCGCTGGCTTAGGGATGCCGCGCACAAAATACTGGTAGAACACAGCCTGCAAATTCCGACATACAGTATGCATTTCGGATACGGCGCGGATCTCTATTCCACACTGCACTACTATGTGATCGGCGACCCGCTCAACCTGCTTTCTGTTTTTTTCTCCGCCGACCGCATGGTATACCTGTATAATTTCCTGATCCTGCTGCGGCTCTATCTTGCCGGATTCTGCTTTATGCATTTTGTGCTATATAAAATGGAAAAATTTTACAGTGTTCCCGCCGGCAAACCTCTTGAGTACGCAGACAGTCCCGCCTACCGCATAAACTCGGTTTTATGGCTTGCAGATACCGGACTTCTCGCTGGAACATTTACCTATGTATTTTGCGGATATGCGCTCTATGCTGCTGTAAGGCACCCGTATTTTTCCAATCCAATGATTTACCTGCCGCTCATCCTGCTTGGCGTGGAAAAATACCTGCGTGAAAAAAAGCCCATTACCCTGATCCTTTCGGTATTCCTCTCCGCTGTAAGCAATTTTTACTTTTTCTATGCAATTGTGTTGCTGACAGTTCTCTATGTACTGTTCCGGCTGTTTATGTTATATGCACCTATCCAAAAGCCTGCTAGGGATTACAGCATCCAAAAAGCGTTGAAAGATGCATTTCTTACGGTTTTAAAAATTGCAGGATTCTCCCTTGTCGGTGTTGCCATGAGCGCCGTTATCCTGCTGCCCGTCATCCTTCTTTTTATGGGCGATGCCCGCTCGGGGAGCGGCTATATTTATGATATGCTTTATTCCAGGCAGTACTACGAAAAACTTCCTGCCACTTTCCTTGGGGGAACACAGGCGGGGGACTGGACAATCCTAGCGTACAGTGCACTGACCCTGCCCTCCGTCCTGGTTCTGTTTCTGCAAAAGAAAAAATACACCGCGCTAAAAATCGGTTTCCTTCTGCTGACCCTGTTTTTACTGCTGCCAACAGCGGGACATATTTTTAACGGTTTTTCCTATGTTTCCAACCGTTGGAATTGGGGATACGGGATGTTAAACGCCTATATCCTGGTTCTGATGTGGCCAAAACTATTCACCCTAACTAAAAAGGAATTTTACCTGCTCGCTGTTTCCACCGCCGGTTATACTGCCCTCAGCCTCGTACTGCTTTACCAATCCGGCTATTCCGATACCGCCCATATCTACTTCCAGTTTATCCTTGTGGCGGTGACCGTCCTTTGCTCTGGAACAGCAATGCTTTACCGCAGGAAAATAGTACTCCTTTTGCCTTCCCTATCCGCACTTTGTCTGTTATTAACCTTTTGTAGCATCTGGAGGAATTCATACTTTTTCTTTGTGACTGAAAAATATGTGGATGATTTTATCCAGACAGACTCCATTTCAAGCCGACTAAACAAAAATGAAGGTGCCGCGCTCAAAAAACTCAGCGACAAAACCTTCTGGCGCTATACCGCACCCAGGGTTACCCGCAATATTACAATACTGAATGGATTAGCAGACACACAGTATAACTGGAGCCTGGCAAACGGCAAGATCCCGCAGTTTTTCAAAAGTATGCAGGTTGCAGAATGCATGTCCTATATCTGGAACGGTTTAGATGACCGCACCATGCTGAATACCCTGCTTGGCGTAAAATATTATATCACAGAATCATCCAAACCAGAAAAGGCCTTTATCCCATTTGGATACCAGCTTCTTACCGCAGATGGCACACCTGCAAACACTTCCGCATCCACAGAAGATTCCGGGAAAAACAAGTCAAAATACCTGATTTACCAAAACCAGTATGCACTCCCACTTGGCTTCACCTACGAGGGCTACCTGCTGCGCAAAGATTATGATACGCTGTCCGCCGCAAAGCGTCAGGAAGCCATATTACAGGCACTTGTTGTGGACGAGCCACTGGAAGGCTTTACGGCAATCACCCCAACCCTTACCTCCAGTAATCCCCCCTATGAAATGCGCTTTAGCAGCGACCACATTTCCCTGGTAGAAAATTCCGGAAACGAAAATGCCTTTGTGGTTACAAAAAATGGAGCAAGCATCCGCCTGGTTTTCCATGGGCAGGAGAACTGTGAAACCAACCTGCTTCTCACCGGGCTATCCTACGAGGGCAGGCCGAGATATGAACTTTACAACGACGACCCAAAAATCGACCCGAACCACCTTTTTACAAAGGAGGACTGGGAGGCACTCTCCCCTGAAACAAAAAAGGCCAGGAAACGCGCCGCCGCATATTACCGCGAGCCGGATCAGCTTAAGTTTACGGTGGAACTGGAACTTTCAGATGGGACAAAGATAGAAAAGGAACTTTCCTACAATACCCCAAGGTACATCTGGTATAACGACGTGCAGGATTATCTGTTTAACCTGGGATATCACGAACAGGAAGCTGTTTCTGTGCGGATCCGTTTTCCATATATTGGCACCTACCGCTTTAAGGAACTGGAGATCGTCTGCCAGCCGATGGAACAATACGCCGCTGCCGCCCTTCTGCGCGGGGAAGAGGTATTGGAAAATCTCAACCTGCACGATAACAACGCGTCCTTTTCTACCAGCCTTATAACTGGTACGATAAGCCTGTCCACACCGAAATTGCTCTGTCTTTCCATCCCGTATTCCAGTGGCTTTACGGCATATGTGGACGGGGAGGAAACAAAGCTTTTACAGGCAAACCTGATGATGATGGCTCTTGCCCTCCCTGCGGGGGAACATGAAATCCGCTTAGAATACCGGACACCAGGATTGCTGATAGGGTTCCTTTTGTCCGTTTCCGGCTGTATTGCCCTTGCTGTAATAATTTACAAAAAAAGGAAACATTCCTGATAATATCGCTCCCCCTCTTGAAGATTCCTCCCGTTTATGTTATGATTCTCGGATAAATATCCCTGTGGGGTTTTCCACAAATAACATCTAACGGGAGGAATCAAATGACAGGAAAAAATACAAATGGCACCACCAACCTATCATCTTCTGACGGGGATAAAAGAATGCTTATCCGCATCAGTATCAATCTGTTCTCCATTACCGTCGCGGCCATAAGTGCCTTAAATCTTGGACAGCATTATCCCCTGATGCGCGAGTTCTTTCTCCTGTTCCTTTTTTCAGAAATTGTTTTTCTTAGCCATCTTCTTATTTTACAGGCAAAATCCGACAGCCTTAAAGGTCTGCACTACATAAGCCGATGCCTTACGGATTGGATTGCTGCTAAGGGGGAACAAAAACTTTTACTCACCCGGGCAATTTTTCTTCTCGTCCTGATCCTCCTGCTCGCCATGAAACCGGATTTTTTTAAAGCAAATATCATGATGCTTATCGGTATTGTGGCGGTGCTGGCACTGCTTATTATGCGGGCGGCGGATACCCTATGGCCACAAAAACCTGTAATACAGGCCGTATCCGGCAATACCCAGAAGAAACACAGAAAAATCTGTGCAAAAATTATTATCGCCATTGCCGCCTTCCTGCTTTACCTTATCCTTGGTGTGTTATTTTCTGGTTTTTGGCAGCCCAAAATCAGCGACGGATACAAAGAGAACTTTAACACGCAAGATTTTTATGCGGATGGCAGGCTGTGCAATGACCGCGCTGTAATCCTTGAGGACAACAGCGAGGCACTTATTGAGCGTATACGCATGATCCGGGGCGCAAAGGAGCGCATCATCCTCTCCACCTTTGATTTCCGCACCGATATCAGCGGTAAAATATTGCTTGCGGCGCTGCTTGACGCGGCAAATCGCGGCGTTTCGGTCCGGGTTGTTGTGGATGGTGTCAGCGGGCTTTTGCGTATGGAACAAAACCCATACTTTTTCGCACTTTCCTCCCATCCAAATGCCGAGATCCGCATTTACAACCGCATCAACCCACTCCTTCCATGGCGGCTGATGGGGCGGCTGCACGACAAATACCTGATCGCGGATACCACTGCCTACATCCTTGGCGGGCGCAATTCCTTCTCCTATTTCCTCGGTGACTGGCCGGGACATAAAAACTATGACCGTGATGTTTTGGTCTATAATGCAGACAAATCCGCCACCAGCTCACTTTATCAGGTGGAAGCATATTTTAATGAGGTTTGGAATCTCAAATATACAAGTACATTCCACAACCAGCCATGCACAGCAAACCGAACAT